>JAHECG010000041.1:20305-24832 GCA_024641855.1 Betaproteobacteria bacterium
CCCTTGAGTGCCGCATATTCGGAAACGCTTTTGTAATCCATGCCAAAAAGATAGCATAAATAGTGTCAAACAAAACACTATTTATTGCGTTAAAGCGCCATCTGCTTTTTAATAATATCCGCCACCCGAAATGCGTTGGCATAGATGGTCCAGGTGTAGGGCACGCTGCCGCCGGTGGGCATGAAGGAGCCATCGGTGACGAAAACATTTTCCGCCGTGTGCACACGGCAATCCGGATCGAGTACGGAGGTTTTGGGGTCTTTGCCGAAGCGGCAACCGCCCGCGACTAGATTGGCTGGAGGGCTGGGCGAGACGCTGCTGTAGACATTTTCCGCTCCCATGGCGCGCATAATATCTTCAGCTTTTTTCGAGATGTATTCACCCACCACCAAGTCATGGGGATGCGCGTTCAGGCGCATCTTGGCAACCGGCACATTCCATTTATCTTTGACGTTGCCATCCAAGGATACGAAGCAATCATCCGTTGGCAACCAGTCGTTGAAGACCTCGAAGTCCAGCGATTGTGTCTCGGTAAAATCTTTCAACAAGCGCTTTTTCAATTCACTCCCCCAGACCAACTGGCCTTCACTATCGCGGCGAAAACTCTTCGCACGCGAAATAGCATCGGGGTGGCGCAACAGAAAATCGATAGTGCCGCCCTTGATGCGTTTCTTGGTTTTCGGGTCGGTGTAGAAATACCAATCCTGCACGTGACGATCAACGAACGGCCCGATTAATTTCAACTCACGCGCTTGATCTGCGGGGAACTTGGAATAGTGGAATTCGCCGCGCCCGGAACCGCCGGCGGAGAAAATGAGGTTCTTCCCAACTTGTCCGGATTGATTGCCTAGACCCTGCGCATGCTTGGGGCCAGTGGACAAGAGCATGAGCCGCGAGGTTTCAATGGCTTGGCAGGCGACAACGAAAATCTTGGCGCGAATGGTTTGAGTTTTGCCCTTGGCATCGACATATTCCGCCGTAGTGACCTTACCTTGATTATCGCTGATCAAGCGCTGCACTTTGGCGTGCGTGCGAATATCGCAACGTTTCGTTCTAATCGCATGATCTAACAATGCTGCACGCGCGCTGCCCTTAGCGCCTGAGGCACAACCGTAGCTGCCGCAGTAGCCCGAATATTGACAGCCTTGCCGCCCCATATCGGGCCGCGATAACACCGCGCGCGGCAAAGGCAAGGAATGATAACCGAGCTGCGCGCAAGCACGATCGACAACTCCGCTAAGAAAGTGTTCTAACGTTGGCGGATAAGGGAAATCCGGCGTAGATCGCGGTTCTGCAAAGGGGTGCGGCACGACTTTTCCGGAAATACCAACCACCGATTCCACCTTGGCGTAGTACGGCTCTAAATCTTCATAGCTGATCGGCCAATCCACCACGTTGGCGCCAGCGATGTCGCCGAAAGCGCTGCGCAACCGGAAATCATCGGGCTTTAAGCGGGTAAAAAAACCGCTCATCAAATTTGACGACCCCCCCACCATATTGCCATTCCAGAAACTCCAACCGGATTCAGAAGTCGGCTGACTTTTCCAGGTGTCATCTTCTGCATCATGCTGCTCAACCACGTGCTGCTCGTCACGCAAATTCGGGGTGTAATACAGATCGCCTTTTTCATCCTTAAAAAAGGTTTTTTCCGTATACCAAGGGCCTTTTTCCAACACCACCACCGAAGCACCGGCTTGCGCCAGCGTCAACGCCACGGGACCGCCACCGGCGCCGCTGCCAATCACACACACATCGTATTCGTTCATCGTTTTGCTTGCTGATAATAGGGTTGAGTGGGTCGGGGAAAGCCTGCCTGATGTTGCAGCCAATTCCAGCCGATACCTTGCGGATTGCCGCCGTACACCGGATCGCACAGCAGCGCTTCCAAGAGATAGTTGAGCAATGCGCTAAGCCAGCGATCGCCAGCACTGCTTTGCGCAATGGCGCGCAATACGGCGTCTTTTTGCAGTGCGTTCAAGCTAAGAAATGCGTTTTTATGCTTCTCTTGGGCATATTGATCGAGCCATGTCACACCCTCCAGGATAAATTCCCGTTCCGCCGCATCAAAATCGGGCGTATGCACCACCAATTGCAGGTAATGCGTAGCCAGGATGTCGCGCGCCGAAGGGCCATTACCGTCTGCGGGAAATAAAATTTCCTGTACTGCCGCAAAAATCGGCCAAGGGTGTTGATTTATTGTAATGCTAGGCGTTTCCTGCTTTTTGCAGGCGGCCAGTTGCAGCAACATCGGCGACAGCGCCAGTGCAGTTGCGGTCTTGGCACTACCGAACAAGAAGCTGCGTCGCTCCCAGTTGCGCGGCAATTGCGCTAATAATTCGGGGGACGAAGCGCGCTCCCATGCTTGCAGTGTCTTGCTCATAATTCCTTCAGTAAATCCGTCAATAGCATATTAAATAAAGGCGGTAAGCGTTACATAGTTGGGTTGGTTTCGGCAAGGTTTGATTGTTATAGACACCCTTCCTCCAAAATGTTCCTTGCTTATTCATGCTCTTCGCATAAGCTGTGTTTTAGTTTAGCGCGCATTACGCCTGTAAAAAGCGCTTTAAGAGTCGTTTGTAACGCTTTTGTTTTAATGGTTTATTGTGTTAGATTGACAGCCAAGCATGCGTGCCTAGTGGCCGCACCCAAACCCTAGCGGAGGCGTTATGACCCGAGATAATCTAGTCGCCCACTTTGAAGCGTACAGCGCTTGGCGCGAGCAACTACAGCACCAGGTGGATGGTTTGCGTCGCTGGCTGCACGAGCAAGAGCTCAACGATGCGCAATTCGATTTGCGCATTCAGCATATTCTGGATCGTTTGAAAGACGACAAACTGAGCGTCGCCTTCGTCGCCGAATTTTCGCGTGGCAAATCGGAACTGATCAACGCCATTTTCTTTGCTGGTTATAAGCAGCGGCTACTGCCTTCCAGCGCTGGGCGCACCACCATGTGTCCGACTGAGTTGCTCTACGAAGAGGGGCGCGATCCCTGCATTATGCTGCTGCCGATCGAAACCCGCGCGACTGATGCCAGCACGACCGAATACAAACGCTATGCTGACGAATGGAAAGTATTTCCGCTGGAAGTGAATTCAGCCGACGCGATGACGCGGGCGCTATTGCAAGTGTCCGAAACCAAACGCGTTTCGACTGATGATGCCGAGCGCTACGGTTTATATCACCCCAAGGATGAGGACAATATCCTCACTGTGCATGAAGATGGCACTGTCGATATTCCCGCTTGGCGCCACGCCATCATCAATTTCCCCCATCCTTTATTACAACAAGGCTTGGTGATTCTCGATACGCCAGGCCTAAATGCGATCGGCACTGAGCCTGAGTTGACACTGAATCTACTGCCGAACGCGCATGCAATTCTATTTATTTTGGCTGCCGACACCGGTGTGACCAAGAGCGATATCGAGGTTTGGCGCAATCACATTGGCAACACCCAAGGCCGCCAAAAAGGCCGCATCGTGGTACTCAACAAAATCGACGGCATGTGGGACGAGCTGAAAACCGATGACGCGATCCAACGCGAAATCGACAAGCAAGTTGAGACCACGGGGCAATTGCTGGCACTCGACGCGAATCAGATTTATCCAATCTCGGCGCAAAAGGGCTTGCTCGCCAAAGTAAACGGCGATGACGCGCTCCTAGGTAAAAGCCGTCTATTGGAATTGGAACAAGCGCTGTCCAACGAGCTCATCCCTTCCAAACAAGAAATCGTACGCGATCATACCGAAGGCGAACTCAAGGAGATGTTCGATGCCACCGCCGTTATTTTGCGTGGCCGCCTAAGCAGCGTACGCGATCAACTCGACGAACTCAAAGGCTTGCGCGGTAAAAACCAAGATGTGATCGAACACATGATGCTGAAGGTCAAGCACGATAAAGAAAATTTCGAGAAAGGTCTGCAGCGCTTTCAGGCGCTACGCTCCGTATTTTCCACGCAGACCAATAAGCTATACCGCTATCTTGGCATGGAAGCCTTAAAAGCCGAGATTCGCGATATTCGTTCGCAAATGGAAAAAAGCCGTTTTACACGCGGCATCCGCGAAGCGATGAACACGTTCTTCCGCGACATCACGCAAAATGTGGGCAAAGCCACCGAGCAAGTCGACGAAATCAAGTTGATGATGGAAGCCATGTACAAAAAGTTTAGCGAAGAGCACGGCCTGAATCCTGCGGTTACGACGCCTTTTTCAACGTTAAAATATCAGAAAGAAATCGCTAAGCTGGAAAAGGCTTATAACGATCACTTCAATACCATCATGGTGTATGCCAGCGAACGTTCCGGGCTAACCAAAAAGTTTTTCGAGACAGTAGCGACACGCGTGATACAAGTCTATGAAATCGCCAACCGCGATGCGGATAACTGGCTCAAAGCCATTATGGCTCCGATGGAAACCCAAGTGCGCGAACACCAGTTACAACTACGTCGGCGCTTGGAAAGCATCAAGCGCATCCATAAAGCAACCGACACGCTGGAAGACCGTATCCAAGAATTAGAGCACATGGAACGCA
>JAHECG010000117.1 GCA_024641855.1 Betaproteobacteria bacterium
ATAGCACGCGGGATGCGGCCTCCGTGGCAACGAGGTACGCCACCGCAGCATTAGTCATGTTAGAAGCTTGCGTTTTATTCCGTGTGATGCGGTCTAGCTCACATCGGACAGGAAACGGCCAGAAGTGGCCAGTCATCGCTACGCCTGTAAGAAGACGTCAGGAATGACAAAGACATTGCCAAACCCCTTCCTGACATACAATAATGCAGCTAAGCGATGTCCGGATAAAAAATTGGGCGGACAACAGAGGGATAGTGGACATGGTGCGTTTTCATACTGACATTCACCTAGTGATAGCGGACATTGAGGAATTAGCCCGACATCTATGTCGGCTAATACAAAGTTAGCCCTCATGAAAAAACTATTTACCTCTATTGGTGTATCGCTTGGCCTTATTTCACCAATCGCCATATCTGCCACATCTGCTCCCCAAACCACTTTTGAAGCTGTGCTTTACACATCCAAGAAGACCGGCGAGCTAATGCCGGTCTGGGAACAGTTCGTTAATACACAGTTTTTTGTCGTTGTAATTCGTAATGACAGCGGGGAAAAAACAAAGGATTTTCGGTTTGTAATTTTCAATAATCCTGTAGATAAGCTGCCTTACGTTCTGATCTCCGAGCATTTGGAGCGCCTCGAAAATGTACAGAGCGGTGATGCCATAAAAATATCTGGTGCACAGCTTGTTCAACTTCTTCGACCAGAATTGGGTATCTTGATCGGACTTAACGATCCTGTAGAGGGTGCGTTCGGCATCCCCAATGGTCAGGTGCAATGGCTACGAGAAAGTATTCAGCCAAATGGCTAACCTTACATTCAAGCGGGGCGCGCCGTGACTCCTTGGCTCCTACTTATCCTTGCGTTTGTATTCGGCTATTTGGCCTATGACGCATCCTTGCTCGTAACAACGCATAACGCATTGCCGTACTCTGTTATTGCTAAAGTTTGGGGGCAAGACTTGTCACATCTTTCACTCAGCGAGCAGGATAAACTCAAGCACTTCTCCAATCGCTATGGCTTCGGAAGCCTCAATCAGGCGGTCTGGTTATTCACCATTCTCTCTGTCGGCTGCGCCATAGCCGCCGTTTTTGCGTTTCTTGAATGAGGCGCTCTAGCCCACCGGTCGAGAGGGGCCGCCAACCAGACGCCAATCTATTACAAGCGCACCCCAAATAAAACCCGCCGTAAATCACGCAACGCCAACAACTTCCCTCGCACATGCGCCGCGTAGTCTTCGTGCAAACCTTTTTTGAGAATAGTGCCGGACACCCAAACGGCAGGGATCAGCAGCAACAGAAAAGCCCAGGCATATTGCCCCGGCAGGGCCAAGCCGGCGGCAGACAGCAAATACAAGGGCCAACTAAAAACCAAGCCGCGCAAGACGTGCTTCAAAATAAGCAAGGCGCTGAACAGCAAACGCAGTGAACGTTGCCGTCGCGAAGCGTAGGCAGCATCAAACACCGCTTGAGTGAACTCGTCCATGCCGCAGTAAAGCACCGAACTGAATCCGGCGCAAAATTAATCTGGGGAAAGACCGCGTGTTTATGTCGAATATTCCACCCGATCCGTTACCTTCAAACGCGCACACTCAACCACCCCAAAGGCTGGTATCTTGGCTCGCCAGTGAAATGCTAGTAATGTGCCAACTACGTACCGATTGCGAATCAGGAAAAAGGCATTGGAGCGGCCCAAAGCCACCGCATATTAACTTTCAATAACTGCACTTCTAAAGTGCGACTCATAGGAGATTTTCATGCGTACCCAGCATTTCATCATCCCGTTAATGATTGTCGCGAGCCTCGCGCTTCAAGGCTGTGCCACCAGCCGTAGTGAACTCAAGCTTTCCAGCGCAACGGCGGCGCCCGCACAAGCGCCGATTGCCAGCAAAGGCACGGTCATTATTCGCAACGTCAAGGATGAGCGAATCTTCGAACAAGCCCCAGGTGATCCCAGCATTCCCTCGCTGGGCTTTGAAGGCGCAGCCAAAGCCACGGCGGAAACCAAGTCCCGTGCCATCGGCCGAAAGCGCAACGGTTTCGGTAAAGCACTGGGCGATATCCTGCTGGAGAACGGTCAGACGGTGGAAGGCGTGGTTCGCGAAAATCTAACCGCCGCACTCAGCCAATCCGGCTACCAAGTGCTCAACAGCAGCACCAACGACCCGAAAGCGATTCTGCTGGATGCGCATATCAAGCAGTTTTGGGCATGGTTCCAGCCGGGCTTTTGGGCGATCACGCTCCATACAAAAATCGAAACCAACTTGAAGGTGTCGAGCACAAGCATGCCTATCCCAATATCTATTCACGCCGAATCATCCGGATTGGCGGCCACCGACAGTGCCTGGATTGAGATCGTGGACAAAGCTTTACTGGCTTATCGAGACAAAGTTAAAGCAACAAATATTGAATCGAAATAAGTCGTTTGTGACCATTAACAGTGGGGAATTTTTCAATGAATCTATATATCGGTGGTAAGGAAAAAAGGCCAACTGGGAAATTCTCAACATTCAATCTGGGGAGAATGTCGATCACCTCGGCGACATCTCAAATCTGGAACAGTTTAGCGATGTGACTTTCGATAAAGTCTATGGCAGTCATGTTCTGGAACATGTACGCCAACAAGATGTACCACACACATTAGACGGCATTCGACGCATTCTGAAACCCGGTGGCCAATTTCTGGTATCGGTTCCGGATTGGGATATTTTGTGTCACTTGTTTATCAATCCACAGGCCTCAGCCGAAGTTAAATGGCACGCTTTGCGCATGATGTTAGGTGGCCAGATCGATGACTATGACTACCACAACACCGCACACAACACCGGGGTCACAACACCGGGGTCACAACACCGGGGTCACAACACCGGGGTCACAACACCGGGGTCACAACACCGGGGTCAAGTAACACAACACCGGGGTCAAGTCTTGACATAACACAACACCGGGGTCAAGTAACACAACACCGGGGTCAAGTCTTGACATAACAGTTTTATAAAACGAACGGCCCAGGTCACCACCTGTGTTGCATAATACCTCACGCCGCAATCGGCTGAATCGCCGACAGTGCATCTTGCCCCATCCCATCCAGCGCGCAATCCAGGCTACGCCGCCGACTTCAACACAAAATCCGTACGTATCTCCGCGAACGGCACCACCAATTTGCCATCCTCATTTTTTTCGACGAGACCGATTTCGAGCAGGCGATGCGCATCTTCATGCACGCGCTTCACGTCTCTGCCCAAGTGACGGGCGAGCGCACGCAGGCTGAGTGGACCGATGGCTTGCAGCGCCTCGATCAACGCCCAGCGTTTCGGCGTGATCGCTTGGAACAAGGCGGCTGACGATTCGAATTCGAAATGCTCGCCTCCGTACTTGCCGGTTTTCCAGGCTTTGGCGAAGCCTGCACGCAGACCGCTCAGCGATTGACTGGGTTTCCAAATCACAATGGATGCGCTTCTCATTTCAGTTCCCTTTCGGCTTCGAAGTCGGCGATAAAATCGTCCAGCAGTTGCTCCGGGCTGACAAATCGGTAAGGCGTTTCCTTACCCTGGTAGTGGCGATGATCGCCCTTTCCTCGCGCATTGTCGTACCCGACAATACGCTCGCCGGGGTAGCCATAAAACAGCCGGTACTTGTATGGGTGGTGGCTCCCCTTACCGGTGTTGGCAGTTTCCAGATAACCGCCTCAATGATCGCTCCATCATCAAAGCCCTGCCGATGCCGATAAATCAAGTCAGCCTTCATGTTGTCATCTTCGCCAACGTCCTGGCCGTTGTCAATTTAGCCAACGTCATGAATCCGGCACGAACAGATTTGAAGTCGTCACTTTGACCTCACTCACTCGCCCCGAACAGTACCCTCCGCCACTCTCGAAGTTTCAGCAACCTCCCCCGCACCTGCGCTGCATAATCCTCGCTCAACCCTTTCCAAAGAATAGTGCCGGACACCCAAACGGCAGGGATCAACAGCAACAGAAAAGCCCAAGCGTATTGCCCCGGCAGAGCCAAGCCGGCGGCAGACAGCAAATACAAGGGCCAGCTAAAAACGAAACCACGCAGGGTGTGTTTCAGGATCAGCAATGCGCTAAATAAGAGGCGTAAATTGCACTGCTTGCGCGAGCGATAGGCAGCATCGAAAACGGCTTGGGTCAGTTCGTCCAGCACAGTTTCATCGTAGCAGTGTTTGGCGCTGCTCCAATAAATAGGGACGATCTAGGTGCATGGAGAGTTCATCCAGCGCCGCCGCACTCAGCCCTGCCGCAGTGAAATGTTTGCGCCAGGTGTGAACGACACGCGCCACGGCGCGCGCCTCGTCGATCACGTCTTGCGGGCTCAGCCAATAATCTTTCGCCATCGATACCGCGTTGTCAATACTCGACTCGGCGCCCTGTGCGCCCACCACCATAGCTTGGTATCCCAGCGAATGGCTGGTCGGCAATACGTCGAAGGCTGGGGCCAGCACATAATGCTGTGATTCCGTGACCAACAGCACATGGTTTTTTTCATGATCGTCGGTGTTGTCGATGAGGATGTTGAAAATCATGCGGCGAAATAACTCGTGCATTTGATGCCGATATAGTTGGTTCTCCGTGACGCCTTTACGCCGCAGCAGCAGCGCTAAATTGGAATAGCTTAATTCCACGCCCGCCGCTTTCAATGCCACATTGGCCGACAGCGCATGCAGCCTTGTTCCATCCGATGCGCGATCGAAGCGTTTGATGGCAATGGCGACACCCGTACCAAACTGAATGGGTCGGGTCTGCGCCACGCTGATGCCCGCTTTCGCCGCCAGCGTCATTGCGGCATGTTCAATCAGCGGCTCCGGCGAGGAATCTTCTTCCGCAAATTTCAACACCCACTCCGCACCCTCCAGTTGCATCAAGGCCTTGGGGCGCGCGCCGCCCATGGTTACGCCCGGCGCGATCAAACGCTGATAGCGTTGCTCCACCGGTTCTCCCGCAAGCACTTTGCGCACGACTTCATGTACCGCCTCGACATCTGCGAGTTGCGGCAGTGGGCCGACAGTGCGCGGCAAATAAACTTGCGCCGAGGTCGATACGCCGAGCGCGCCAAAGCGGTCGTCACCGGCGTAATATAAATATTCCAATACCGACAGACGCGGCGGACGATCCAGCAAGCGAATCACTTTCTCGCCCCAGCGATCCGGCCTAGCATCGTCTACCGCACCTACCGCCGTGTCCTTTTCCCGTGGGAAGTGCTCGATGTCTATTAAGGGCAGGTCTTCGCTCAGCGCAAACCCTTGGTGTAGCCAATCCGCGTCATAGCGCAGCGAAACGCCGCGCGCCGACATGACCAGGTTTAATTCGCCGATCAGCAGCGGCGCCTGAGGATTCCCCAGATACCAAAGATAAAGTGTGTTGGCGGCTGGCGAAAGGGGCTTGGGTGCACTCATGGTGTCTGCCGCCGCTTAGCCAGTTGCGCCGTGGCGGCTACGCGCTTGCGCACGGCGCGCGTTTGGGAAGCCGCCCGCACATCCGCTTCCAATGCGCGCAAATCTTTGGCCGGACTGGCAATGTCGCGCAACGCGTCGGATAGCCCAAGCAGCCATAACGCGGTGACGTAAACACCGACGCTCACGCTGGGGTCGCCGCGTTCCATGCGAATCAAGGTCGGTACGGATACGCCGATACGTTGCGCCCACTGCCTTTGCGATTCCTTGCGCCGCACCCGCGCCAAGGCGAGATGCTCCCCCAGCGCCGCTAGGGCGCTGACCGCCTCTTGCGGGAGCGAAGACAAGGCAAGGGATGATTTAGACATAACATATATTTTACCTAAAAAGCTTTAATAGTAAAGTATATGTTATATATCGCGATTACCTAGCTGCGCAAAATCTCAATGACAATCCATCGCCACACCCACCTGCGGCATCTTGGCTAACCCCGTTTCCCGCGCATGTTCCTGGAACGCCGGGTTGCGCCAGAAAAAAGCGCCGGGCATGGTGGTGGGGATTACTAGGGCGTAGAACAGCATACGACCAATAACCGCCGCAGCGGTTGCGAATGCAGACAGCACGAGCCAAGACACGAGACCTAAGCTACCTTGCGGAACGAAGACTGCAAAAGCGAGTACGCTAGCCAGCGCCAAACCCAAAGCCGCATTACGAGCTGCATAGCTATAACCGAACTGCGTGGTTTGCACGAATTGCGCAGCGGCACCCTCGCCGCCTTGGCGTTTCAGGTCGCGCGCATGTGCGGTTAAGCCCAACGCTTCCAAGGCAAGACCAAGCACGGCAGGCCATGCCAAAGTTCCGAGTAAGGTGCTGCTCTCCGCAGCCAAGGGCGCAAACACCAAGCCGACGGCGAGCGGGCCCA
>JAHECG010000042.1:0-20209 GCA_024641855.1 Betaproteobacteria bacterium
TTGTTTTTGTGATGCACTTCTAACAGTTGCAATGTCTTGCCGTCAAAGCTACGCGCACAGCGGCCGCACACCCAAGGAAATAGTTTAAGCGCTTGCTCGCGGTAACCTGCTGCGCGTTTGTCCGCATTGAGTCGTGCTTCCAAAATGACTTTATCTAACTTGCCGGAATCTTTTGCCATCGGGGCCTCACTCGTTTTCTGATGGTTTTGTTACTGCGAGCCGCCACAGCGAGGTGACTTCTGCTGCGCGTGCTGCATGTAGCGCATCGGTCTCGTCTGCGACACGCGGATGATGGGGACGGATATCAATGCGATCCACCACCCTCAAACCTGCCGCTTCAATCTTAGCTAACAATTCATCGCGTGTGCGCAAACCTAAATGCTCGGCTAGGTCAGAGAGGATCAGCCAACCCTCACCGTCGGGGGTCAGGTGCGCGCTAAGGCCGCTGAGAAAACCAAGCAGCATGCGGCTCTCAAAATCATAAACCGCATGTTCAATGGGAGAACTGGGGCGTGCGGGGATCCACGGTGGATTGCAAACCACTAAGGGCGCTTTGCCTTCGGGGAACAGATCGGCTTGGATGACTTCTACTTGCTTATCCAAGCCTATGCGTGAAATATTTTCTCGGGCACAGGCTAGGGCGCGCGGGTCTTGGTCGGTAGCGACTACATGCGCCACACCGCGACGCGCCAGTACCGCGGCAAGAACGCCAGTGCCCGTGCCGATATCAAAAGCTAAGGTCTTTGCAGGTAGCGGCGCCTTGGCCACCAATTCCACGTACTCGCCACGCACCGGTGAATACACACCGTAGTGCGGGTGGATGCGTGCGCCGAGCGCAGGAATCTCAACGCCTTTTTTGCGCCACTCATGTGCGCCGACAATGCCCAGCAGTTCACGCAGAGAAGTGACGGAAGATTCGCCATCCGCTCCCCCTGGGCCATAAGCTTCCTGGCAGGCTTGGCGCAAGTCGGGTGCGCGGCGCAAAGGAATACTGAAATCATTTTCCAGCGGGATAAGCAGCATCGATAAAGTGCGTGCGCGTTGCGATTGAGCCTGACGATGGTAATTGAAAACGTCGGCTGGTGTCGGTGCGGGCTTGTGCGGTTTGCGGTCGGCACGTCGTGCCATGGCTTGCAGTAACTGGCGTGCGTTCTGAAAGTCACCACGCCAGAGTAAACCGGTGCCTTCGCAAGCCAAGCGGTAGGCAGTATCAGCCGTCATCTGATCATCGGCGATTTCGACACGCTTGGGCGGCGTTGCTCCGCGCTCTGAGCGCCATAGAGCCGTATGCGCGACGTCGGCTTCGGTCCAGCTAATCATGGGGTGTGTAGTCACTGAGGTTTCTTAGGTTAGGTAACAGCGAGTGCTTGAATGATTCAAACCAATACCTGGCGGGTGGCATCAAAAAATTGATAGATTTGCTGCTCGATTCGCGCATCGATCATCACTTCTGGCCGCTTGCCATTCGGACAGGCGAGTCGTGGTGTGGTTCCGAACAGGCGACAAATCAATGGGCGTTCTACGTAGACTTCGCAGCCATTATTACCCAAGTGTGGGCAGCTAAGGTCGGCGAGCGCGGCGGTATGCATGGCCTCGTTTTTGAGCGGTAGATTGAACATCTCCTCACTGGAAGCAGTCACTGGTCCGCAACAATCATGGCAGCCGGGAATGCATTCGAAGCGGGGAATGCGCTCTCTGAAAAAGCGAATTTTTTGGCTGTTATTGGTCATGGGAAATTGCTTGTGGCGGCGGGTCGCTAAACGCTAATGATAGGGCAAGCCCTGTGACTTAGCGACAGCGTTTTACTTCGGTGTCAGCAAGACGGCGTACGTAAGTGCCCGCTTCGCGACTGAGGCGGAATACATTGAGGGTGCATCCGCCGTTGTATTGCTCTAGTTGAGCCTCATAATTCATCCCTTCTTTAGGTTTGAGTACGAAGCTTTTGCGGCATTTCCCGTAGGCCCAGTTTTCCCCGTTGGGTCCGGGTGCGGAAACGGCTTTCATTTGCGCAGCAAAAGCCTGTCCGCTACGAATGGTGATTTCACTGGTGTTGGTTTTGGGAACGGTATCGCCCAGCGGCATGCCAACACTGCGGCCTTGACCGGTTTCGTTATGCAGCGTTTGCCCGAGTACGGCAATGGTTGCACCGGGCGTGCTATCGCAACGCGCTTCCTTGAGCTCATGGATATCGGTTTTATTGCCGGGTAGGGTGAAGAAGCGCAAATTGGCGGTCGGCCCGGAAAGCGGGGGCGTGTAAGTCGTGCAGCCGTGCAATGCCAGGACAAGGAATAAAAGGATGGGTGAGTTTGGTCGCATGCAGACTCCAGACAAGACTTTTAGATGAATCACTATACGTCGCTTCACGGCGTTTCAAAATTACCAAAAAATAAGGGTGGCACCAGGCCACCCTTAAATTAACTACTTGATACGCTAATTATTTGACTTTGGGATCCAACTCGCCTTTGTCGTAACGCTTCTGCATGTCTTCCAGGTTGAACACCTTTTTGATCTTGCTGGCTTGACCGGCCGCGCCGAAGGCTTCGTAGCGGTTTTTGCAAATGTCGCTCATGCCCTTGGTGGCTTCCTTGAGGAATTTACGTGGGTCGAAGTTGGCTTTGTTTTCGGCCAAGTGTTTACGAATCGCGCCGGTAGAGGCCATCCGCAGGTCGGTGTCGATGTTGACTTTGCGCACGCCGTTCTTGATGCCTTCAACGATTTCGGAAACGGGCACACCATAAGTCTGACCCATGTCGCCGCCGAAGCTGTTGATGATCGCGAGCCAATCTTCCGGTACGGAAGAAGAGCCGTGCATCACCAAGTGCACACTCGGGATACGGGCGTGAATTTCTTTTACGCGGTCGATACGCAGTACTTTGCCGGTGGGCTTTTGCGTGAACTTGTAAGCGCCGTGTGAGGTGCCGATGGCGATGGCCAGGGCATCCACTTTGGTTTTGGTGACGAAGTCAGCGGCTTCATCGGGGTCGGTCAGCATCTGATCGTGCGTCAGCTTGCCTTCGGCGCCGTGGCCGTCTTCTTCACCGGCCATGCCGGATTCCAAGGAACCCAAGCAACCCAGTTCACCTTCTACGGACACGCCGCAGGCGTGTGCCAGTTCGGCCACTTTAGCGGTGGTCGCAACGTTGTATTCGTAGCTGGAGGGGGTCTTGGCATCAGCCATCAAGGAACCGTCCATCATCACCGAGCTGAAGCCGGATTGAATGGAGCGGAAGCAGATGCTGGGCGATGCGCCGTGATCTTGGTGCATACAAACCGGAATGTGCGGATACATTTCAATTGCGGCCAGAATCAAGTGGCGCAAGAAAGGTTCGCCAGCATAAGAACGCGCACCAGCGGAGCCTTGTAGAATCACCGGGCTGTCGACAGCGGCAGCAGCCTGCATGATGGCTTGCACTTGTTCCATGTTGTTGACGTTAAACGCGGGCAAACCGTAGCCGTTTTCGGCGGCGTGATCGAGCAATTGACGCAGGGAAATTAAAGCCATGACACTCTCCTTATTAAAACGTAATAATTCATTCTAGCTTTGGGTTGGTAGCAAACCCGAAGCCGCATTATTTCTTATGATCCCCTACCCTTACAATCTTCATGGTATTGGTGCCGCCGGTTTTACCGATGGCTTCACCAAAAGTCAGTAGGATGAGATCGCCTTCGCGCACTGCGCCACGACGGCGCAATTCTTCTTCGGCTTCGATCAGAAGCGTTTCCCGATCCGATGTTGTGGACTTGAAATTCACTGGGTAAACGCCGCGAAACAGGGTCAACTTTCTACGGGTTTTGACTTCGGGTGTCAAGGCGTAGATCGGTACGTCGGTATTCATGCGCGACATCCACAGCGTGGTGGAGCCGGACTGCGTCAGCGCGGCAATCGCTTTGATATCGATGTGCACGGCGGTGAACATAGCCGACATCGCGATGGCTTCATCGGCACGCGCAAAATCTTTTTGCACGGTGTATTGGCTCATGAACGCGTTGTCGGACTCTTTCTCGGCCTCGGTGCAAATGCGATCCATGGCGGCGATGGTCTCAACCGGATATTGACCAGCGGCGGTTTCTGCCGACAGCATCACGGCATCGGTGCCATCGAGCACGCCATTCGCCACATCGGAAACTTCGGCACGAGTCGGGATCGGGTTGGTGATCATCGATTCCATCATCTGTGTGGCGATGATGGCGAGTTTGTTTTTTTGACGTGCGATGCGAATCATGCGCTTTTGCAGGCCTGGAACGGCGGCATCGCCAACTTCCACACCTAAATCGCCGCGCGCCACCATGATGGCGTCGGAGGCATCGATGATTTCATCCAAGGCATCGATGGCTTCAGCGCGTTCGATTTTGGCTACCAGCAATCCCTTGCCCCCTGCAGCGTGCAATAAGGTGCGCGCCGTTTCCATGTCGGCACCGCAGCGTGGGAAAGATACGGCGATATAGTCGGCCTTGAAGGAGGCGGCGGTTTTAATGTCTTCGATATCTTTTTCGGTGAGGGCTGGTGCGGATAAGCCGCCACCTTGACGGTTGATGCCCTTGTTGTCGGACAGTGCGCCACCTTGCAATACTTTGCAGATGATTTCCGCGCCTTTGACTTCTTCCACCCACATGGTGATGCGGCCATCGTCCAACAGTAAGGTCGCACCGCGAGACACGTCATTCGGTAGTTCTTTGTAGTCGAGGCCGACACGCTCTTGATTGCCGAGCTTGCAATTGGCATCGAGGATGAAGCGGCTGTCGCGCTCCAAATGAATCTTTTTGTTTTCGAATTTGCCGATGCGAATTTTCGGGCCTTGCAGATCGGCCAATACGCCGACCGTTTTGCCACGTGCGCGGGCGATGGATCGCACCATTTCCGCGCGCCGGATATGATCTTCAGCAGTGCCGTGTGAAAAATTCAGTCGTACGACATCTAGACCGGCGGCAATCATTTGATCCAGGATATTCGGATCATCCGAAGCTGGGCCGAGGGTGGCGACAATTTTGGTTCTACGTAGCATGTGTTTCCCGTGAGGCGTTAGGGGTGAGGAGTGCGGAGTGAGGCATCGGGAGGAATTTACGCCTCACGCCTATTGCCTCACCCCTCACGCGCAAAGGGCGTTAGCCCTTTGCGCGCTCTTCCAAGATCGCTACAGCAGGCAGTTTCTTGCCTTCGAGGAATTCCAAGAAAGCGCCACCGGCGGTTGAGATGTAAGACACTTTGTCATAGATGTCGTATTTCTGAATCGCGGCAATGGTGTCGCCGCCGCCCGCCAGGGTAAAGGCTTTGGTGTTGGCAATCGCCATGGCAATGGCCTTGGTGCCGGCGCCAAATTGGTCGAATTCAAATACGCCGACTGGGCCATTCCATACCACGGTGCCGGCCTTCATGATGATGTCGACCAGCTCTTGCGCGCTCTTTGGGCCGATGTCGAAAATCATGTCGTCGTCGGCCACTGAACCGGCGTCTTTTAAGACGGCGGGTTCATTGGCGTCAAATTTTTTGCCACAAACCACGTCAACCGCAATCGGGATGGACGCATCGCGCTTGGACATTTTTTCCATCAGCATTTGTGCGGTTGGGACTAAATCATCTTCGCATAAAGATTTACCGACATTCTTGCCGGTGGCTTTGAGGAAGGTGTTGGCGATACCGCCGCCGACCACCATTTGGTCCACTTTTTCCGACAGCGCTTCGAGCACGGTCAGTTTGGTCGAAACTTTGGAGCCACCGACAATCGCCACCATTGGGCGGGCTGGGCTCAGCAGGGCTTTGGTCAGCGCGTCGAGTTCTTCCGTCAACAAAATGCCGGCGCAGGCGACTGGTGCATATTTTGCGATGCCGTGGGTGGAGGCTTGTGCACGGTGCGCGGTACCGAAAGCGTCCATCACGAATACGTCGCACAGCTTGGCGTATTTTTGTGCGGTTTCATCGACGTTTTTCTTTTCGCCTTTGTTGATGCGGCAGTTTTCCAGTACAACCAATTCGCCTTCAGCCACATCGAAGCCACCTTCGACCCAGTCCTTAACCAAGCGCACCGGCTTGCCCAGGCGCGCAGCGATATTGTCAGCGACGGGCTTGAGCGAATTTTCTTCTGACCAGACGCCTTCTTCCGGACGGCCCAGGTGCGAAGTCACCATCACTTTTGCGCCTTGCTTCAAGCAGTGATTGATGGTGGCCATGGAGGCGGTGATGCGCGCGTCGGAAGTGACTTTGCCTTCCTTGACGGGCACATTGAGGTCGGCGCGAATGAACACGCGTTTGCCTTTGAGGTCGAGATCGACGAGTTTAATAACGGACATGGTTCTCTCCTGATTTAGATAAGGTGTAAGGGATAGGGGATGCCTATTCCTTACGCCTCACGGTAAGAGTGAGGTGTGAGGCGTTAGGTGTGAGGAGGTAAAACGGAGGCGGTTTTCCACCTCTCGCCTTACCCCTCACGCCTCACGGCATTATTTAGCCACGTGCTGCACCAAGCGCATCATGTTGCAGGTGTAGCCATACTCGTTGTCGTACCAGGACACGACCTTCACGAAGGTGCCATCCAGTGCGATACCGGCATCAACGTCAAAGGTGGAAGGTGCGCTGTTGCCCACGAAGTCGGTGGAAACCACTTTCTCTTCGGTGTAGCCCAGAACGCCTTTCAATGCGCCTTCGGAAGCGGCCTTCATGGCTTTGCAAATGTCGGCGTAGGAAGCTTCTTTGCTCAGTTCCACGGTCAAGTCAACCACGGACACGTCGGAGGTTGGCACGCGGAAAGCCATACCGGTCAACTTGCCTTTCAATGCTGGCAATACCACGCCCACGGCTTTAGCAGCGCCAGTGGAGGATGGGATGATGTTTTCCAGAATACCGCGGCCGCCGCGCCAATCTTTAGCGGAAGGACCGTCAACGGTTTTCTGCGTTGCGGTTGCAGCGTGCACGGTGGTCATCAGGCCACGCTTGATGCCCCAGTTGTCGTTCAACACTTTGGCAACCGGTGCCAAGCAGTTGGTGGTGCAGGAAGCTGCGGACACGATGGCTTGGCCAGCGTAGGTGTCGTGGTTCACGCCGTACACGAACATCGGGGTCGCATCTTTGGAAGGAGCGGATTGAACTACTTTTTTCGCGCCAGCCTTGATGTGGGCTTCGCAGGATTCGGTGGTCAGGAAGAAACCGGTGCAGTCGATCACGATGTCGGCGCCGACTTCGTTCCACTTCAGGTTCGCGGGATCGCGCTCAGCCGTCAGACGGATTTTCTTGCCATTCACCACCATGCTGCCAGCGTCAACGGAGATGTCGCCATTGAAGCGGCCGTGTACGGAATCGTACTTCAGCATGTAGGCCAGGTATTCTGGGTCGAGCAGGTCGTTAATTGCCACGATCTCGATGTCTTTGAAGTCTTTTGCAACGGCGCGGAACACCATGCGGCCGATACGGCCGAAACCGTTAATACCAACTTTAATTGCCATGAAAATTACTCCTTAGTAGAAAAACAAAAATCTTTAACCGCGAAGGACGCGAAGGTTCGCGAAGGAAATAAAAAAACGGTTTTCCTTTGCGCTCCTTTGCGTCCTTTGCGTTGAATCGCTTTTATAAAACACCCTTGACCGTGTTCACCACGTTTTCGACGGTGAAGCCGAAGTGTTTGAACAGCTCAGGGGCCGGTGCGGATTCACCGAAGGTGTCGATACCGACGACGGCGCCATCCAGGCCGACGTATTTGTGCCAGAAACCAGTGACGCCAGCTTCGATGGCCACGCGCTTCACGCCTTTCGGCAATACGCTAGCTTTGTAGGCTTCGTCTTGACGGTCGAAAGCGTTGGTGCAAGGCATGGAAACCACGCGAGCAGCGATACCTTGCGCCTTCAGGGCTTCTTGCGCCTTCATGGCCAAGTCGATTTCAGAGCCGGTGGAGATCAGTATTACTTTCGCGCCAGCGGCGTCGGACAACACATAGCCACCCTTGCGGATATCGGCAATTTGTTGTGCGCTGCGCTTTTGGAACGGCAGATTTTGACGGCTCAAAATATGGCAGCTAGGACCGTTGTGGCGTTCCACGCTGGCAGCCCAACCGACAATGGTTTCAGTGGTGTCGCAAGGACGCCAGACATCCATGTTCGGCATCATGCGTAGGGTAGAAGTTTGCTCCACCGGTTGATGGGTCGGGCCGTCTTCGCCCAGGCCGATCGAGTCATGGGTGAACACCCAGATGACGCGAATCTTCATCAGCGCCGCCATACGCAGTGCATTGCGAGCATATTCCGAGAACATCAAGAAGGTGCCGCCGAATGGAATCAAACCACCGTGCAAGGTCATGCCGTTCATGATGGCGGACATACCAAACTCGCGCACGCCATAGCTGATGTAGTTGCCGACGCTGGTGCCTTTGACATGGTGGCAGCCAGTCCAGTTGGTCAGGTTGGAGCCGGTCAAGTCAGCGGAGCCGCCGAGGAATTCTGGCAGTGCCGGGGCTAAGGCGTTGATAGCGATTTGCGAAGCTTTACGCGTGGCCACGGTTTCGGCCTTGTCATTGATCGCGGCAACCGCTTTGCTGACGTGATCATTCCAAGAGGCCGGTAAGTCACCTTTCATGCGGCGCTCGAACTCGGCAGCTTCCGCAGGGAATTTAGCCTTGTACTCGGTGAATTTGTTGCTCCACAGTGTTTCCAGGCCTTGGCCCTTGGTGCGGCAATCCCAGCCTTCGTAAATGTCTTTTGGGATTTCAAACGGTGCGTGGGTCCAGCCCAGGTTTTCACGGGTGGCTTTCACTTCGGCGTCGCCCAGTGCGGCACCGTGCACGTCATGCGTACCTTCTTTGTTCGGCGAGCCCTTGCCGATCACGGTTTTGCAAATGATCAACGATGGCTTGTTGGTCACGGCTTTAGCTTCTTGCAGCGCTTTGTCGATGGCTTCCGAGCTGTGGCCATCCACATTGCGGATCACGTGCCAGTTGTAGGCTTCAAAGCGCTTGCCGGTATCGTCGGTGAACCAGGCTTCGACGTGGCCGTCGATGGAGATGCCGTTATCGTCGTAGAAGGCAATCAGTTTGCCCAAGCCCCAGGTGCCGGCCAGCGCGCAAGCTTCGTGCGAAATACCTTCCATCATGCAACCGTCACCCAGGAATACATAGGTGTGGTGATTGACGATTTCGTGGCTAGGCTTATTGAATTCAGCTGCCAGCAGTTTTTCAGCCATCGCCATACCGACGGCGTTGGTGATGCCTTGGCCGAGAGGGCCGGTGGTGGTTTCAACGCCAGGTGCGTAGCCGTACTCGGGGTGGCCCGGGGTTTTGGAATGCATTTGACGAAATTTTTTCAATTCATCGATCGGCAAGTCGTAGCCGGTCAGGTGCAGCAACGCGTACAGCAGCATCGAGCCGTGGCCATTGGAAAATACAAAGCGGTCACGATCGGCCCAAAGGGGGTTGGCCGGATTGTGGCGCAAGTTGTGATTCCATAAAACTTCCGCGATTTCGGCCATGCCCATGGGCGCGCCGGGGTGGCCGGAATTGGCTTTCTGTACCGCATCTACCGCCAGCATACGGATCGCATTGCATAATTCAGCACGAGTTGCCATTACATGACTCCTTTTATTAAGTATCTATTGCGAAATCTTGCCCGCCGGCAGGGAATAAGCCACCGGGTCAAAGCTTTTATTGCTTGAGGAACTTCGGGGTTTTTAGAGCCGGTTCCAGCTTGCTCGCCTCATTGTTTTTAATGGTTTTTAAGGTGCGGCCATCAACGCGTAGCCGCACATGAGCGAGTTTTAGCGAAAGCTAAAATTATCCCCTAGATCGGGAATTCTTGGCAATAGAAGAATTGATAAGATGTTTCAATGGCTTGTCAAAGGAAATGGATGGGGCAAAGTTATTGGTTGGCCCATATCCAATCTCGCCATTGTAGGAAGATGGTCTGATCCGAGGCGCAAATGACCGAGCGCTGCCACGGGTCAGCGGCCCAAAAGTCGTTATTATCCAAGGTACAAAGGGCTCCACCGGCTTCTTCCAAGATCAGCGCGCCGGCTGCGTAATCCCATAATTTTTGTCCGCCATGGAGATAAATATCAAGCCGACCGGCCGCGACATAGCACCAGTCCAAGGCGCTGGAACCAAAATTACGTTGCGAAACATAGGGGGGGTTAGCCGCCAAGGCTACTGCCAGCTTAGGCTTTAACCGCTTTAAATCCACTCCGGCCATGGCGCGTTTCAGACTGGTTGGAACCATTGATTTAATAGGTAATTTTTCGCCATTGAGATAGGCGCCTTGGCCGGTTTCGGCCCAGAATAACTCATGGGCTTCAGGTGCATATACCACCCCCATGATGGGACGTCCGCCGCGGTAGAAGCCGACGGACACGGCAAAATAGGGTAAGCCATTGGCGAAATTGGAGGTTCCGTCCACCGGATCCAGAACCCATAGACCGGTTTCGCTGTGTTGTTCCCATAGCGCGTGTTGTTCCTGCGGCGTCATTTCCTCGCCTAGCACGGGGCATTGGTTCAACGCATGCAAGCCTTCGGTGAGCGCGTGTTGCGCAGCGGTATCGGCTTCGGTCAGGACGCTACCATCGACTTTGCGTTCATGCGCGACTTTTAAATAACGCGGCACGATTTCGCGTTCGGCGACGGTTTTGACGATTTCGAGGAGGTCTTTCAGCATGATTGTTAAGCGGTAGGTATTTCCTACGCTTTCCATTTAATTGAACATCCCATGCTCGGGATTTGGTTTTTCGGGCCTTGCTCGGTTTGTGCAATTTGTAGCATAGCTTGAAATAAATCACGTTCGGCGTCTTCGGGTGCGGTTTCTTTGCGCGAGGCATCGAGTCTGCCTCGGTATTGCAGTTCCAGCGCTTTATTGAAACCAAAGAAATCCGGGGTGCAAACGGCGCCATAGGCTTGGGCCACGGCTTGGCTGGCATCGTGGAGATAAGGGAAGGGGAAATCCCACTCTTGAGCGATGATCTGCATGTGTTCAAAATCGTCTTCCGGGTACTGCGTAGCGTCGTTGGCATTGATCGCGACACAGTGAACACCTTGGAGTAGAAGTTCTTTGGCATCGCGCACGATGCGTTTGTGCACGGCTTTGACATATGGGCAATGGTTGCAGATGAACATGATTAACAGGCCTTGTGGACCTAGCAAATCGTGTAGACGGTAGCGCTTGCCATCAGTGCCGGGCAAGGCGAAATCGGGGGCTTGCCATCCAAAATCGCAGATGGGCGTGTGTAAGCTGACCATAATGGATTCTCGGATTTGTGCGTTGTCGCCGTATTTTTAACTGCGGCGCGCGTTCGTTACAAAAATGTTAGGCAAGAAAATTGAATCTTGATAGTTGTAAAGTAGCGCAGAGTGTTGCACATTGCCTATGTAATTCAGCCTTGTCTTACCTAAAACATTATTAAAGAGACTAACATGAAAAACACTTTCTTACGTCACTTGTCCTGGGGTTTGGCCTTGTTGTTGTTGCAAGGCGCGGCTTTGGCGGAATCCCTACCGCTGCGCATTGGAATTTTGCCCACGTTAAGTCCACGTGTTCTGTTGAAGAACTATGAATACATGCGCCATTACTTGATGCAAGAATTGCGGCAACCGATGCAATTGGGAACGGCAATCGATTTTCGCGCTTTTCATCATCAGGTCATGAACGATGAGTACGATATTGTCGTGACGGCGGCACATCTGGCGCGTTTGGCGCAACGCGAAAAAGGGTGGGTGCCGCTGGCCACTTATACCGCCCCGCTGCGCGCCATGCTATTAGTTGCAAATAAAAGCACGATTAATTCCATAGAAGATATCCGTGGAAAAATGATTACCAGCGCTGATCCCTTGGCCTTGGTGGTGATTCATGGACAGCAGTGGCTGTTGGAAAAGGGGTTGCGGCAAAATCGCGACTATCAATATGTTGATGCGCCGAGTTTTACCAGTGCAGTGCATGCAGTGTTAAAGCAACAAGCAGCACTGGTTATTGTTTCCCCGTCTAGCTACAGGCAACTGCCCGAGCCACTAAAAAATGAAACCCATGTATTTCAGACGTTGCCCGAAATACCGGCATTGATTTGGTTAGTCAATCCGAAGAGCCGAATCGATCCCGCGCGTTTAAAGGCGGCTTTACTGAAATTCACTGCCGAAATTCCGGAGGGACGTGAGTTTTATGGTTTAACGGGGTATGTGGGCTTACGCGAGATTTCCAGTGAGCAAATGCAGGGGCTGGATAAGTATGCGGATGAGGCCAAATCGCTGCTAAGCGCGAAGCATTAAACGTATGACCACCCATATGGTGTTGTTGCGCTAATGCGGATGCCCCGTTTTTATTTCCCGGATGCGCTCGCGCTGGGTGCGCGCGTGCATTTACCAAAAGATGCGGCACATCATGCGGCTCGTGTGTTGCGCATGGCCGAAGGCGATGTGGTGTCCTTATTTAATGGGGATGGGCAGGCGTATCGCGCCAAAATAGTCCGACTCGATAAGCAAGACGTGGTGGTGATGATCGAACAGCGGGCGGCGGCCTCAAGCGAATCGCCGCTGCATACCACGCTGGTCCAGGGTATTTCCAGTGGCGAGCGCATGGATTTCACTTTGCAAAAGAGCGTGGAACTCGGGATTTCGGCGATTCAACCG
Source organism: Betaproteobacteria bacterium (assembly GCA_024641855.1). Lineage (GTDB taxonomy): Bacteria > Pseudomonadota > Gammaproteobacteria > Burkholderiales > Thiobacteraceae > RBG-16-58-11. The sequence goes on from JAHECG010000042.1 coordinate 12,579, forward strand.
ATTCAAGCCGAACGCAGTGTGGTCAAATTGACCGCAGAGCGTAAAGAAAAGCGCCTACGACATTGGCAAAATATTGTCGCCGCAGCCTGCGAACAGTGTGGGCGTAACGTGGTGCCGGAAGTGATGCCGTCGCTGACTTTAACGGATTGGTTAGGCACTCAGGTTTCAGAGGAAACGCTGAAGATTCATTTGTCACCGGATGCGGAATTAGGGTTACGCACGCTGGAAAAACCCAACCGACCGGTTGTTTTGGCGGTGGGGCCGGAGGGTGGTTTTAGCCCGCATGAGCATGCGGCATTGCATCAATGCGGTTTTGTCGCAGTTCAATTGGGGCCGCGAATTTTGCGCACCGAAACGGCGGCTTTGGCGGCTTTGGCGGCGATGCAAGTTTGCTGGGGCGATTTTTAGCCGCGTAAACGCCGGCTGTTTTTTCCTAAGGTTTGAATTTTAATGGCAAAATGCCAAATACCTAGAACGCCGAGCCGAGACGATGGCCATTCAGAACGCAAAATTTAAAACACAACATTTCGTGAATTGGTTCCGCGCGGCGGCACCGTATATCCACGCCTTTGGCGGCCGCACCTTTGTCATTGCGTTTGGCGGTGAAGTGGTGAGCGAGGGCGAGTTCGTGGAATTGGCGCATGACGTCAACTTGCTGAACGCGCTGGATGTGCGCGTAATTCTGGTGCATGGCGCGCGGCCGCAAATCGAAGCAGAACTGCAAGAGCGCGGCGCGTCGACACAATATGTGGACGGCCTGCGGGTGACGGATGCCGATGCGCTGGCTTGCGTCAAAGAAGCCGCTGGCTCCGTGCGCGTGGAAATCGAAGCCTTGCTCTCTATGGGCTTACCTAATTCGCCGATGGCGGGTGCGGATATTCGTGTGGCCAGTGGCAATTTCGTCACGGCCAAGCCGCTCGGCGTACGTAATGGTGTTGATCTCCAACATACCGGCGCAGTGCGCAAAATCGATGCGATCGCGATTCAGCGGCGGCTCGACCAAAACGAGATCGTGCTGTTGTCGCCCATCGGCTATTCGCCGACCGGTGAAGTGTTCAATCTCACCGTGGAAGATGTGGCGACGCATGCGGCGATTGCACTCAAGGCAGAAAAATTGATTTTCTTGATGGATGCGCCGGGTGTGACCGATGCCAAAGGAAAGCTGGTCAAGGATTTGACTACGCAGCAGGCGGCCAAGCTCGTTAAAGCATCGCGGGATTTGCCCTCCGATATCGCCTTCTTCCTACCTTGTGCGGTGCGTGCTTGTCAGAGCGGCGTGACGCGCGCGCATCTGATTTCACGTCACGTCGATGGTGCAATCCTGCAAGAGCTGTTCACCATGAGCGGCATCGGCACGATGATTTCGCCAGCGCCGGTGGAATCCATGCGCCAAGCCTCGGTGGAGGACGTGGGCGGTATTTTGTCCTTGATCGAACCTTTGGAAGAGCAGGGCGTACTGGTGCGGCGTTCGCGCGAATTGCTGGAAATGGAAATCGAATGCTTCTCAATTTTGGAGCATGATGGTATCGCCATCGGTTGCGCTGCACTCTATCCTTTTGCACAAGATAAGGCTGGCGAATTGGCTTGCGTGGCGGTGCATCCCGATTACCGCGATGCGGGGCGCGGCGCGCTATTGCTGAACTATGTGGAAGAGGCCGCGCGCAAGAAAAAACTTAAGCGTTTGTTCGTGCTGACAACGCAGACCGCGCATTGGTTTGTGGAGCATGGTTTCGCCGAGGCCGGGGTAGACACCTTGCCGAAGCAAAAACAAGCCCTGTATAACTACCAACGAAAATCTAAGGTGTTCATCAAGAAATTATGAATTAAAGTCCAGTGGCGCGGCAGTTGAGTCAGTCAATGGATTTGTGGTGGCGTACGGATGTTGTTGCGGATGCTGGTTAGCGCTTGCTGTGCACTCGAGTTTTCGCGCGATACGCGATTTGTGCGGATCATGCTAGCATCGCAATAATAAAATAGCGACAGCTATAGAGAGAATCGACTAAAACGATTTCATTTTCGGATTGAGCCTTTGTTCAAATTTAAAGATTTTCATTCCCTCCGCGCCAAACTCATTATCGCCAGCGTGATCGTGGAAGTCGTGATGCTGACCTTGTTGGTGGGGAATAGCGTGCGCTTGATCGACAGCGGCTTGCTGGATCAAGCTAAATTGAAAAATGACGATTTAAGGCCTTTGTTCAATGCGGCACTGGTCGGCCCGATGGTGCAGCGTGACTACACGACCTTGGGCGAAATTTTGCATGAAATTCAAACGGAGAAAGGGGTGACCTACCTGGTGCTGTTGGACAGCCAGGACAAGATCGTGGCCTCTGCGGGTTGGGACTTGAGCCGCCCCTTACCGCCCCTGGATCGGGAAATCGAGTCAGTCGATTCGGCGAATGGAAAAACCTTCAATACGCGAGCCCCGATTGCTTTCGTTGGTCAGCAACACGGCGAACTGCGCTATGGAATTTCCCTAGAACGCTTGCATCAGGCCAAGCAAAATTTGGCACGACAGAGTATTTTAATTGCTGCCGCAGAGGTGATTTTAACCTTGCTGTTATTGACCGGCGTAGGGATCTGGCTGACGCGGAATCTCGGTTTGCTGACTCAAGCTAGTCAGCATATTGCGGAAGGTAATTTCGATATAAAACTCGCCGTTAAGAGTCAAGATGAAGTGGGTATTTTGACGCAAGCTATGAATCAGATGTCGCGGGCGATCCAGCAACGCATGGAGGCGCTGGAAAAAAGTGAAGCGAAGTTTCACGCGATTGCGGATTATGCTTACGATTGGGAAAACTGGGTCGATCCGCAAGGCGAGTTATTGTGGGTTAATCCTTCAGTAGAACGTCTTACGGGTTATCAGGTTGCGGAATGCATGGCCATGGAAAACTTCCCCATGCCGATGGTCATGGCTGAGGATCAGGAGCGCGCGCGCAAGGCGTTTTTGAACGCGGTCAGAGGGGGTACGAGCGAGTCGTTTGAATTTCGATTGCGGCGTAAAGACGGTGACAGGGTGTGGGTCTCAGTTTCCTACCAGCCGATTTATGGCGCAAAGCATGAGTTTCTAGGGCATCGCAGCAGTGTGCGCGATATCACTGAGCTGAAACAGTCGGAGTTCGTTTTGCAAGAGGCTGTTGATGAGTTGCGGCAGTCGGAGGATATCCAACGACGCTTGCTGGAACAAGCACAAGAAGAACAAGCGCGCATGAGTTCTTTGCTATCGGCAATGAGTATCGGAATCTTGTTTGAAAACGCCGAAAACCGCGTGATCTACGTGAATCCGTCATTTCGGCGTATTTGGTTGATTCGGGATCAGGTGGATTTGACCGGTCGATTGAGTTCTGAAGTCCTGTCTTTCTCATCCAATGTTTTGGCTAGGCCGGATCACTTTTCCAAACACATTCTGTTCGTACTGGATACGCACGAAGTGTCCGAAACCTTTGAAATTGTGATGGCCGATGGGCGTGTTGTGACGCAGTTATCCTACCCGGTGCGCGATCATGAAGGACGCTTTATTGGTCGTTTGTGGATTTACGAGGATGTGACCCGCGAGCGTCAAACCGCAGAACAGTTACTGTATCTGGCCGAGCGTGATTCGTTGACCGGTCTCTACAATCGACATCGTTTTCAAGAGGAACTGGCGCGGATGCTGGTGGAAACGGATCGTCGCCAAGCGCAGGGCGCTTTGTTGTTTTTTGACTTGGACGAGTTTAAATATGTGAACGATACTTTTGGTCACCGCGCTGGCGATGCCATGTTGATACGCGTTGCGGGCGAGGTCAGTACTTTAATTCGGCGCAATGAGATTTTAAGCCGACTGGGTGGCGATGAATTTGCGTTATTGGTACCAGAGGCCGGCGAACGAGAGGCTGCGATGCTGGCTGAACGTGTGGTGCGCGCGATTTCACAAATTCCATTTCGCTTCGAGGGCCAAAATATCCGTCTGACGACTAGCCTCGGTATCGCGCTGTACCCGGGACATGCCGACAATGCAGAGGAGTTGATTGCGCACGCCGATGCCGCCATGTACCAAGCTAAGGAAGCGGGTAAAAATGCTTGGCGTAGTTACCGCTCAGATCTTGATACCTCGCGTGAAATGTTGACGCGCTTGTCCTGGAGCGAACGCATTAGTAATGCACTTGAACATAATTTGTTGCGCTTGCATTTCCAAGGGGTATTCAATGCCGCGGATGGCACGTTGTCGCACTTGGAAGTGCTGGTACGCATGCTCGACGAGAAAGACCCAGACCGGATTATCATGCCGGGACACTTTATTCCACATGCGGAAAAAACCGGCAAGGTGCTTGATATTGATCGTTGGGTCATTGCGGCGAGTGTGCGCATTTTAGCTAAGTCGCGCGATTTGCCGTCACTCGCGATTAACATTTCCGGCCGCTCCTTTGACGAGCCGATGCTGCCGCAATTTATTGCGGAAGAATTACGTCGGCACAATGTCGATCCCTATCGCCTGCTGGTGGAATTAACGGAAACATCGGCGGTTTCGGATTTGCACGATGCGCAGCGATTCATTGAGGCTTTACGTCAAACCGGATGCCGAATTTGCTTGGATGATTTCGGTACAGGGTTTTCGTCGTTTGCCTACCTTAAACACTTGAAAGCCGACATTCTTAAAATTGACGGTTTGTTTATTCGCGACTTGCCGAATGATCACGATAATCAAGTCTTTGTTAAATCCATTGTTGATGTGGCGCGCGGTATGCATAAGATTACCGTTGCGGAATTTGTCGAAGATGCTGAAACCTTGGAGATGCTGAAGACTTTTGGTATCGATTTGGTGCAAGGCTATCATCTCGATATGCCGCGCGGCGGCCATCCCGCTTTGAAAGGCGCTGATCTTTAAATTTGCGTTATCATGAGCCTTTTCCCCGAACACTGAAGGACAGAAACATGGCACGTATCATTCATTGCATTAAACTTGGCCGCGAAGCCGAGGGTTTGGATTTCCCCCCCTACCCCGGCGAGCTGGGCAAGCGTATTTTTGAAAGTGTTTCTAAAGAGGCATGGAAAAGCTGGATTGGCTTGCAAACCATGTTGGTGAATGAAAACCGCTTAAATTTAGCCGATATTAAGGCGCGTAAGTATTTGGCGGAGCAGATGGAAGGTTACTTTTTCGGCGGTGGAGCCGATGCCCCGGCTGGTTTTGTGCCGGTGGGTAAAGGTAAGTAACTGTCACAAAATAGTCACAAAACTCGCCAGAAGCCGCAGAGGCCGCTATCTTAGCGGCCTTTTTCATCTGTATTGTGGTGTAGTTAATGGACGCAATGTTACAACTCGATAACACTGAACTGTATGTGAATCGCGAATTGGCGCAACTGGCGTTCAATGCGCGCGTGCTGGCACAAGCGGAAGATACGTCTGTGCCGGTATTGGAGCGCCTGAAGTTTTTGTGCATCGTCTCCAGTAATATGGATGAATTCTTCGAGATCCGCGTCGCCGGTTTGAAGGAACAGATCAAATACGGCAGCAGCGTGACCGGCCCAGATGGTTTATCCGCACGTCAGGCTTTTAAAGCCGTCGAGCAACGGGCGCATACTTTGGTGGAACGGCAATATAGCCTGCTCAATGATGATGTCTTGCCGGAGTTGGTGCGGCAAGATATTCATTTCCTACGGCGTACCCATTGGAATGCAGCGCAAAGCGAATGGGTCAAAGAATACTTTTTTCGTGAGCTGATGCCAGTGCTCACGCCGATTGGGTTGGATCCGGCGCATCCCTTTCCCCGGGTATTGAATAAGAGTCTTAATTTCGCCGTCGAGCTCGAGGGTAAGGATGCCTTTGGGCGAAATTCCGGTACCGCAATTGTGCAAGCACCGCGCGTGTTGCCGCGCGTGATTCACATGCCGGCAGAGGTAGCCGGTTGCGAGTATGGCTTTGTATTCCTATCCTCCGTCTTGCATGCGCATGTGGGCGAGTTGTTTGCTGGTATGCGTATCAAGGGTTGCTACCAATTTCGCGTCACGCGCAATTCGGACTTATTCGTCGATGAAGAAGAAGTTAAAAATCTGCGAGAGGCTTTGCAAGGCGAGCTTTCGCATCGCCACTATGGTAATGCGGTGCGGTTGGAAGTGGCCGACAACTGTTCTCCCGAGATGGCATCGTTCCTGCTGAGCCAATTTGATTTGGAACCAGCCGATCTGTATCAGGTGCAGGGTTTGGTGAATTTGGTGCGCTTGATGCAAGTGCCATCGTGGATCGATCGGCCCGATCTCAAGTTTTCTGGTTTCGTTCCGGGCTTACCGGAGTCACTGACTAAGACCGAAGATGTTTTCGAAGCGATTCGCAAACAAGACATTTTGTTGCACCACCCTTATCAATCGTTCACGCCGGTCATTGAATTTATCCAGCAAGCCGCGCGCGATCCGCAAGTGTTATCGATCAAACAGACGGTGTATCGCACCGGGACTGATTCGGAATTGATGACTGCTTTGATCAATGCAGCGCAGCGCGGCAAGGAAGTCACCGTGGTGGTGGAATTATTGGCGCGCTTTGATGAGGAAGCCAATATCAACTGGGCCGAGCGCTTGGAGCAGGCGGGCGCGCATGTCGTGTATGGCGTGGTCGGCTATAAAACCCACGCCAAAATGTTGCTGGTGGTGCGGCGTGAAGATGCCGGTTTGCGGCGTTATGTGCATTTAGGTACCGGCAATTATCATCCGCGCACCACTAAGCTTTATACCGATTTCGGTTTGTTCACTTGTCACGATGGCATCTGCGCCGACGTCAATGATGTGTTTTTGCAACTGACCGGGTTGGGTAAGGCGGGCGATTTATTGCATTTGTGGCAGGCCCCTTTCTCCCTGCATCCGCAAATGTTGGCAGCGATTCGGCGTGAAACCGAACATGCAAAGCAAGGGCATCCAGCACGGATCGTCGCCAAGATGAATGCCTTGGTCGAGCCGCAAATTATTCGGGCTTTGTACGAGGCCTCGCAGGCAGGCGTTAAAATCGATTTGATCGTGCGCGGCGTGTGTGCTTTGAAACCCGGAATCGTCGGCGTTTCCGACCACATTCGCGTACGCTCAGTGATTGGGCGTTTTCTCGAACATACGCGCATCTTTTGGTTTCACAACGACGGGGCCGATGATGTCTATCTCGCCAGCGCCGACTGGATGAGTCGAAATTTATTCCGTCGCATTGAGGTGGCTTTTCCGGTGCTGGATAGAAAACTGAAAAAACGTGTGGTCAAAGAAGGGCTTGAACCCTATCTCAAAGACAATATGCAAGCGTGGGATATGATGGTCAACGGTGAATATCTGCTGCGTCTGTCTCGGCGTAGTAAGCCCTATACTGCGCAACTGGCTCTCTTGGCCGTTCTGGCCAAGACGGCTACAGAGAGTGGCTAACGAGTCCGAAAGGAAAAGTTATGTTTGAATCCGCAGAGTTGGGCCACACCTTAGCCAAGTCTAAATTTGAACGGCAGTTACCACGTCTGCGCAAAGCCCTGCTCGATGCGCAGTTCGATTTATTGCAGACGGCACCAGCCTCGATGGTGATTCTGGTGCATGGCATGGATGGCGCGGGTAAGGGTGACACCATCAACGCCTTGAACTCCTGGATGGATGCGCGACACATTCACACCATCGGCATCGATGGCGCCACCGACGAAGAGC
>JAHECG010000042.1:20309-24697 GCA_024641855.1 Betaproteobacteria bacterium
GCCAGCGATGCCGAGTGGATGCGCGCCTACGGCGAGATCAACGACTTTGAAGAAGAGTGGGCCGAGGGCGGTGCGGTCGTGACCAAATATTGGCTGCAAATCGGCCACGCCGAGCAATTGGCTCGCTTCAGTGCGCGCGAAAAAACCGGCTACAAAAAATACAAAATCACGCCAGATGATTGGCGCAACCGCGCCAAGTGGGATGATTACCAACGCGCCGCCTGCGACATGTTCGACCATACCAGTACGGAATTGGCGCCTTGGGTGTTAGTGGAAGCCGAGAATAAATACTATGCGCGGATTAAGGTGCTGAAGGATTTGTGTCGGCGGATTGAGGCTAAATTAGGGTAGCGGTTGATGCCGGCTGGAAGCCGGCGCTACTGAGCAGCGCATTTCTCTGTGAACTCTGTGTTCTCTGTGGTGCAAAAGCATTTCCACGTCGGACGTTGTGTCAAACCGGCTTTACAGTGAAGCCAATATATTGCTTTCCAAGCTTATCCGCGACAGCCCTTTGCGGTAGACTTTGCCTTTCAAAATGCAAATCGCGAAACGGACATTTTTAAGGCTTCCATGAATACTGCAATCAGCAATACCCCAGTGCCACAATCACTGAAAAAAATAAGTAAGGTTTGCGTCATTGGCGGCAGCGGTTTCGTCGGCCAACATATCGTGCATTTGCTGCATGCGGCAGGCTATGCAGTGCGTGTGGCGACGCGCCGCGAGGAGCACGCCAGAGAATTGTTGGTATTGTCTGGCGTAGAAGTCGTTGAGACCAATATTCATGAACCAGCCGCTTTAGCGGCGTTGTTGTCCGGGATGGATGCGGTCATCAATCTCACGGGGATCTTGCATGAGCGCAATGCCAAGAGCGGCGATTTTCAGCGCGTGCATATCGATTTGCCGCGCAGGATTGCACAAGCCTGCACCGCGCGCGGTGTGAAACGCATTTTGCACATGAGTGCGTTGAATGCTGATACGCAGGCGAAAAGCGCATATCTGCGTTCCAAGGCGCAGGGTGAAGCGCAATTGCGTAATAATTCTTTGATGGTCACGGTGTTTCGACCCTCCGTAATTTTTGGTGCTGAGGATGCTTTCCTCAATCAATTTGCTGCGTTGTTACGGCGCTTGCCGGTGCTGGCCTTAGCGTGTGGCGACTCCAAATTGCAGCCGGTGTATGTGGAAGACGTGGCACGCGCTTTTGTCTCGAGCTTGGAAAATCCGGAGACCTTCGGACGGAGCTATGAAATGTGCGGACCCAAGGTTTATACCTTGCAACAATTAGTGCAGTACGTGAATGATTTGCAGCAACGGTCGCGCTGGATCTTTACGCTGGGTAAAAGTGCTTCCTATTACCAGGCGTGGCTGTTGGAAAAGTTGCCTGGCAAACTGATGACGCGTGACGATTACTTTGCATTGCTGGGCAATAGTGTGTGTGGCGGCGATTTCCCCGCAGTATTCGGATTTCAGCCCACCACCTTGGAAGCGGTCGCGCCGCAATATCTTGGACCTCAGTCCATGATTTCACCCTATGATGCTTGGCGCGGTCAGGCACGGCGTTAAGCGTGAATTCCTTGACCGCAGCGGCATGGGGTCGCGCTCTGCGCGGTTTGTTATTGGGCCGGGTGCGCCCCGGCGCGGCGCATACTTTCTTTTGCTTGCCCAAAAGAAATGTAAGCAAAGAAAAAGGCACCCCGTTCACCGGCCGCCCTTGCGGGCGACTTCCCTGTGTTGCTCGCCAAGCCGGGCGGCTGCGGAACTCGCGCTGCGCGCTCAGGCAGTCCTCGCCGACTGCCCCCGGCTTGTCTGCGCTACTCGGCGGCTCGCAGGGGCCCCAAATGCGTCGCAGTGGAAAATTGCGTGATGAATTTTTGCGATGACAGATAAGGCCCAAAAGATGCAGATCTACACAGTCGGCGGCGCGGTGCGCGACGAGTTGTTGGGTTTGCCGCTCAAGGATCGCGATTTTGTCGTTGTTGGTGCTACGCCGGAGGCGATGGTGCAGCTGGGTTATTTGCCAGTGGGGAAAGACTTCCCGGTTTTCCTGCATCCGCAAACGCATGAAGAATATGCGCTGGCGCGTACCGAGCGTAAAACGGCGCGCGGCTATAAGGGTTTTCAGGTCTATGCTGCGCCAGAGGTGACGCTGGAGCAAGATTTGGCGCGGCGCGATCTCACCATCAATGCGATTGCCAAGGACGAAGCCGGAAATTATACCGATCCGTATCATGGGCAGCGTGATTTGGCGGCGCGCGTATTGCGCCATGTTGGCCCTGCGTTTGTCGAAGACCCGGTGCGTATTTTGCGCGTGGCGCGCTTTGCTGCGCGTTTTTCTGAATTCACCGTGGCTGAAGAAACCAATGTTTTGATGCGCGAGATGGTGGCAAACGGTGAAGTGGATGCCTTGGTGCCGGAACGCGTGTGGCAAGAATTGGCGCGTGGTCTGATGGAAGCGAAGCCCTCGCGCATGCTGGCGGTGCTGCGCGATTGCGGCGCACTGGCCAAAATTTTGCCGGAGGTAGATCGCTTGTTCGGTGTGCCACAAAATCCCAAGAGCCATCCCGAAATCGATACTGGCATTCATTTATCCATGGTGCTGGATTTTGCGGCCGAGAAAAAAATCGACTTGCCGGTACGTTTTGCTGCCCTCTGCCACGACTTGGGTAAGGGTGTGACTGCACCGCAAGATATGCCGAATCACAATGGCCACGAAGCCAAAGGTGCAGAACTAGTGAGCGCGTTGTGCAATCGCTTGCGTGTGCCCAATGACTGTAAATCTTTAGCGCACATCACCGCGCGCTGGCATGGCGATGCGCATAACGCCAAAAACATGCAGGCGCCCGCCTTGGTGGAGCTCTTACAACACCTCGATGCCTTTCGCCAGCCGCAGCGCTTCGAGCAGTTCTTGCAAGCTTGTGCCGCCGACTATTACGGCCGTCCCGGTTATTCGGAACGTGAATTTTTAGGAGGCGCACGGCTACAGGCAGCCTATCGCATCGCATCGCATGTCGATACCGGCGCAATTGCCCAGCAGCATCAAGGCGGTGAAGCCATCAAACAAGCTGTGTATGAAGCGCGTTGCGCTGCGGTCAAATGCGAACTATGAGCCTTTGACATCGTGCAAAATGCATGAGGCGCATTGACTGCGGCCTCTGCAGATTGTGCATTGGAGCGCGTGTCGATCACCTGTGGTGCCCCGTCTGTTATTTTCGCGTTTTGAAGGCTCGTTGCTGGGGCTTCAACCTACTGTGGAAGTCAAGGGCGCGACCTATACTGAGCTGAAGGTGGTGCAGGATAAACAGGGCCGGTGGGTGGCGCAGTGCGTGGTGGATGTTTGAACGGATTTTTGTCCCCGCAAGAACCGAGGGAAGAACCTTTTCAACGCAAAGGTCGCAAAGAACGCAAAGAATTTCGGTTTTCCTTTGCGCCCTTTGCGTTTCAAGGTTTTGATTTTCTCCGTGCGTCCGTTGTGAACAAGGAACGCATCATGAATCTTTCGCATTTTCATAAAATTTCTGAATACGAGTGGCGCGTCGAACCGCGCGGTAAGATGCGCGTGCCATCCATCGTCTACGCCAGCGAAAGCTTGATGCAAGAGATGGATGAGAAGGTGTTCGAGCAACTGACCAATGTCGCCGCACTTCCCGGTATTGTGCAAGCGGCTTATGCCATGCCGGATGCGCATTGGGGTTATGGTTTTCCGATCGGCGGCGTTGCGGCATTCGATCCCGATCAAGGGGGCGTGGTATCGGCAGGGGGTGTTGGTTTCGATATCTCCTGTGGGGTGCGCACCTTGCATACAGGGTTGAGCCTCAGCGATATTGAGCCTGTTAAAAAGTTATTGGCTGACATTCTGGCTGCGCGCATTCCGGCAGGTGTCGGCAGTACTGGCCGACTGCATCTCGATCCGCATGAAATGGATGCCATGTTGCGCGGTGGTGCGCAGTGGGCGGTCGCAAAGGGCTATGGTTGGGAGGCTGATCTGGATCGCATCGAAGAACGCGGTCGAATGGCCGGTGCTGATCCGAAACAAGTTTCCGATCTGGCGAAGCAGCGCCAGCGCGATGAAGTCGGTACGCTCGGAGGCAATCACTATTTGGAAGTACAACTGGTGCGAGAGATCTACCAGCCGCTGATTGCCAGTGCGTTTGGCTTGAAAGAAGGCGATGTAGTGGTGTCGATTCATTGCGGTTCGCGTGGGCTCGGGCATCAGATCGGCACGGAATTTTTACGCAGCATGGCACTCTCGGCGCGCGAACATGGCATTGATTTGCCAGACCGCGAGTTGGCCTGTGCGCCGATCAATTCCGATATCGGCAAAAATTATCTCGGTGCGATGCGCGCCGCCATCAATTGTGCGCTAGCCAATCGCCAAGTCATCACGCATCTAA
>JAHECG010000043.1 GCA_024641855.1 Betaproteobacteria bacterium
AAGGTGGCGGTGGCTAGGCTGCCGCCGAGTACGAAGGGCAAATGTTCGAACAGCAGGCGGACACGCTCGCGCATCACCGCTGCGTCAAGTGTCCTCTCGTTAGATGTTGCTTCCGCCATTAAACGAGGCCGTGGCGGCGCGCGGACATAGCAGCTTCGGTACGCGAAGTGACGCCCAGTGCGCGAAAAATTACGGCAATATGTGAGCGTACCGTGTTTTCGCTCATACCCAGATCGCGGCCGATTTCCTTGTTCGATTGCCCCAAGCAAAGCCCCGAAAGCACCTCGATCTGGCGCGGCGAGAGGTGGATTTGTGTTTGTACTTGCACCAGACTGGGAAACCATAACTCGCCATCGAGTACATGCCGCAGGGCATCAAGCATTTCTTCGGCGCTCACGGCCTTGGCAATGAAGCCCTGTGCTCCCTTGGCGCGGCCTTCCATAACCATATCTGTGGCGGTTGCACCGGATAACAGCACCACCGCGCTAGCGGGAAATCTACGACGAAATTCTCCCAGCCCGTCCAAACCGTGGGTTCCCGGCATCTGTAGGTCGAGCAGGATCAGATCGATATCCGGGTGCTGTTCATCCAACGCGAGCCCTTTGGCAACATCGCTGGCTTCGAATATTTCAACCTTCTCGGCGAGCCGGGCCAAGAGAAACCGTAGCCCGTTGCGAAACAGCGAATGGTCGTCGACGATCAGAATTTTCATAGTCTGGGCTGGTTTTTGGCTGCTGGCGGCCATGATATGCGATGGACATGTTGAGCGACAAGAGATTTGGCCTCGTCCAAACGGGTGATGGCGAAGGTAATGGCGCTTTGGCTATTATTCAGGGTAATCATGCGCTCGTTGGGTATTTGGCAACGGGAAGCAGTTTGCAAAAACAAGGTGAGCTTTGCTGGAAAGCTTTACCAAGAAACCAGGTTAAGTATTTAAGGGGAACTATGAAGCTCGTCGGTGCTAGCTCAATGGTATTGCTTTGTTTAACGCCAGTCCTGTTGCTGACCGGTTGCACGCCACCCACAGTGGAACAAAGCAAACCTGCGCTTAAATTCAGCAGCGAGTACCAGGCCGTGTTCATGGACAACGGCCAAGTGCTCTTCGGCAAGCTCGAACAAGCAGGGAGCGCCTACCCGATATTGAAAGGCGTGTTTACCGTGCAAAGGCAAGCCGACCAAGAAACCAAAGAAGTGAAAACCGCTTTGGTGCGGCGCAGTGTCGAGCCGCATCAACCGGATCAGATGGTTCTCAATGCCCAGCACATCACAATGATCGAATCGGTTGGAGAAAATTCACCCGTGGCACAGTTGATCAAGCGGCTGAATACTCAGCCGACCGCGCCGACCAAACCTTAGTAATGGCAATCGTTTAAAACTTTAAACAATAGGAAAAAATCATGAGCAAGATTCGCAAAGCAATATTTTTAGTGGGTTGCACGCTAGCCACACTTTCGCTGGAGGTGCAGGCGATTCAGATTTTGCCGGATCCGAATCCTGCCGGAAATACGATTACGATAAATAGCATTTTTTTCCCTGGCGAGAACTTCTTGGTTTTCGAAAATTATGGCGGAATCGATATCTCGTCACCCCCTTCTGCGCTGATCAACTACGCCATCTTGAATAACAACGGTGGCGCCACCCTGAGCAACAGCGGTGGACTGAACAACATTAGCGGTGCCATCCTGAACAACCGTGGCATGCTGAACAACAATGTCGGCGCCACCCTGAGCAATAACGGATCATTGAATAATAATGGCGGTGCCATTCTGAACAACCGTGGCATGCTGAACAACAATGCCGGTGCCACCCTGATCAACAGCGGATCATTGAATAATACTGGCGGTATTAACATCGTTGGTGGTTCCAACTTGGTCAACATCGGCATCTTGACCAACAATTATGGCGCGAACCTGAGCAGCCAAATTGGTTCCAGGCTGGACAACTATGGCATTCTGGACAACTATGCCTCTTCCATTAATGGCGGTGGCGGACTGGGCTTGCTTGGGGTCGTGAACAACAGCGGCACCCTGAACAATCACAGCGGTGCAACTATGCTCAGTGCCGTCAGTTTTGTGAACAATCTCGCTGGTGCCAGCTTGAACAACGACGGAGATTTGGGTGTTGGTTTCTCTATTTTAACTGGGGGCCTCAATAACTACGGCACGCTGAACAATAATTCCCACATCTTCATCAACAACGTTGGCTCGAGCATCAGTGACCTTGAGAACTACGGTCTCCTGAACAATATCGGCTCGCTGGATGCCTATGGCTACCTAGGCAACAATGGACACCTAGTCAGCAACGGCACCCTGACCATTCACAACAATGGAGCCATGGTCAACAATGGGCAATTGGACAACCACGCCCAGTTGACCAACGATGGAGGCTTACTGCGGAACCTCATCAATCTGAACAATAGTGGCACCTTGGGGAACAATGGCAACCTAGAAAACAACGGCACCCTGAACAACAGCGGCACCCTGAACAACAATGCCGACCTGTTTAACAAGGCGGCTATTCTGAATAACAGCGGCACCCTGAACAACGCCGCCGGTGCCACCTTGGTTAATTACGGTGCTATCAATGGTAATAGCGTCTTGTACAACACTGGTATCCTGAACAATAACGCCGGTGCCACGCTACAGAACGACGGCACACTGCGCAACGACACTGGGACTGTAAACAACGCCGGAGCGATTACCGGTACCGGCACGTATATCCAGACAGTTGGCCGCACAATTAACAACGGCACACTCACCCAAGCCTTGATCCAAATCGACGGCGGTTCTCTCAGCGGCACCGGCACGATCAATGGCAATGTGAATATCGGCAGCGCGGGCAGCGTGAACCCGGGCAACTCTCCAGGCACGCTGACGATCAACGGCGACTTCGCCAGCAGCGGTAATCTGGTATTCGAATTAGCCGGGCTGGGCTCGGGTCAATATGATGTCTTGAATATCAATGGCAACCTGTTCTTTACCGGCGGCTTGATCACCTTTAATTTTATCAACGGCTTTCAGGCCGCAGCGGGTGACTCGTGGGACTTTTTGTTTGCAAACTCAATTACGGGCTTGGGTACCCTCGGTTTCGCATTTAATGGCTTGGGGGATGGGTTGGGTTGGGAATTCACGGAAAGCAATGGCCATCTGAATTTGTCGCTGACCCGTTTGGGGGTGTCGGTACCTGAACCGCAAACCTATGCCTTAATAGCATTGGGTTTGGTGTTATTAGGGGTAATGGCGCGCCGCAAACAACAATTCGTGGCCTAAGGCCGATCGGCGCAGTTTCTACGGTAACAAGATTTTACGCGATTTTTAGCACGATCTTGCCCGTAGTATGGCCTTCCTCAATCATGGTATGTGCTTGCGCTGCTTGCTCTAGCGGCAGCACATGCGAAACTTTGATCTTTAATTTATCCGCCTCGATCAGCCGCGCGCCTTCTTCCAGGATGCGGCGTTGGTGCACGCGCTGATCATGCATATTTAATAACGTCGGGGTTAGCATCAGCTCATTCGCCAGCGATAAGTTGCGCGTGCGCGCCAGTTTCATTTCCTCGGCACTGCAATTCCATTGCAGCAAGGAGACGACGCGGCCATACACTTTAGTACAGGCGAAGGAACGGCAAAAAGTGTCGCTGCCTACGGTGTCGAAGACGAGGTCGACGCCGCGGCCATTGGTCCAATCCAGCACGGCAGTAGAAAACTCTACATCGTTATAGACAAACACGCGATCTGCGCCGAGTGATGTGACCCAAGCAGCTTTTTCCAGTGAGCCGACTGTCGCCAGAACGGTGGCGCCAGCTTGTTTGGCGATTTGCACTGCGAGATGGCCGACGCCGCCACCGGCGCCGTGGATCAAGACTGTTTGGCCTTCTAATAAATTGCCGCGATCCAACAACGCTTCCCATGCCGTAATCAGTGCTAATGGCAACGCGGCTGCTTCCTCCATGGTGGCATGGCGTGGGGTAAAAGTTGCGAAATCTTGATCCACCACCGTGTATTCGGCATAGTTGCCTGGCTCATTACCTAGTCCGCCATTAAAAAAATACACTTCGTCTCCCGGCTCGAAGCGCGTTACGTTCTCTCCCACCGTTTCGACAATGCCCGCGCCGTCACAGCCCAGCACGCAAGGTAGGTTATTGGGAAATAAACCAGGACTTTTACGCAGCTTGGTATCAAGTGGGTTGATGCCGGCAGCGGATAATTTGACACGCATGTGGTTTGGGCTTGGCAATTCCGGAATCGGGATGTCGACGAATTGCAAAACATCGACTCCGCCGGCGGCGGCCATTTGAATCGCTTTCATGTGCACTCCTTCTTGTTATGGTGCAGAGTTTAAACTTGCCGGGAAGGGAGTTAAAGCGCTTTTGTCTGAGTAGGCGCTGGCATCATGCTAAAATCTGAAAAATTTAATCAGAGACTGAGCTTATGTCCGGCAGCACTTTAGGCAAATTGTTTTGTGTGACTACTTTCGGCGAATCCCATGGCCCGGCCATCGGCTGCGTAGTTGATGGCTGTCCTCCCGGTATGGAACTCAGCGCCGAAGATATTCAGATTGACTTAGATCGGCGCAAGCCCGGTACTTCGCGCCACGTCACCCAGCGTAAGGAATCGGATACGGTGGAGATACTTTCCGGTATCTTCGAGGGTAAAACGACCGGCACACCGATTGGGTTGTTGATCCGCAATGAAGATCAGCGCAGCAAAGATTACGGCAATATTGCGTCCACATTCCGCCCCGGTCATGCCGATTACACCTATTTGCAGAAATACGGCATTCGCGATCATCGTGGTGGTGGTCGTTCTTCGGCACGTTTAACCGCGCCGACGGTGGCGGCGGGCGCTGTCGCCAAGAAATGGCTAAAAGAGCGATTTGGTGTGGTGATTCGCGGTTATATGAGTCAAATGGGCGAGCAAGAAATCCCCTTCGCCAGTTGGGATGAGGTCGAGCAAAACCCGTTTTTTGCGCCGAATAATGCCGTCGTTCCAGAGCTTGAAGCTTACCTGGATGCGATCCGCAAAGAGAAGGATTCCATTGGCGCGAAAATCACTGTGGTTGCGGAAAACGTTCCGGTCGGACTGGGAGAGCCGCTGTATGACCGGCTTGATGCTGATATTGCCTATGCCATGATGGGTTTGAACGCAGCCAAGGGTGTAGAAATCGGTGCTGGTTTTGCTAGCGTGGCACAGCGTGGTAGCCAGCATGGCGACGAACTCACGCCGGAAGGTTTTATCGGTAATAACGCAGGTGGTATTTTGGGTGGCATTTCTTCGGGGCAAGATATCGTAGTGTCAGTAGCCATTAAACCGACTTCCAGCATTGCGATTGCGCGGCATTCGATTGATCTCAGCGGTGCGCCGATTGAAGTGGCCACGACGGGGCGTCATGACCCTTGCGTCGGTATCCGCGCCACGCCTATTGTTGAGGCATTGCTGGCCATCGTGCTGATGGATCATGTATTGCGCCATCGTGCGCAAAACGCCGATGTGAAACCGCCGGTGAAGCCGATTCCGGGCAAGCGCAAATAGCCAAAACAAAATCTTGAAACGCAAAGGACGCGAAGGACGCAAAGGAAACCTTGGTTTTGGTTTTCCTTTGCGTCCTTCGCGTTGAAACTTTTTTAAATGAATCACCCCGTCCCTTACTGGCGCCTTTCCGGTTTTTACTTCTTTTATTTCGCCTTTGTCGGCGCGATGTCTCCCTATTGGGGCCCGTATCTGAAATCGCTGGGTTTCAGTGCAGTGGATATCGGTGTGTTGATGTCGCTGCTGGCGGTGATGCGGATGTTTGCACCGAATATCTGGGGTTGGATGGCAGATCGTTCGGGCAAACGCGTGAGCATTGTGCAAATCGCTGCCGTGGCCAGTTTGTGCTGCTTTGCGGGTGTTTTTTTCGGGAAAAGTTTCTGGTGGCTATTTGTAGTCATGGCCAGTATGAGTTTTTTCTGGAGTGCGTCTTTGCCGTTGGTGGAAGCGACCACGTTTAGCCATCTGGGTGAGCGTACCGATCGCTATGGCCGCATTCGACTGTGGGGTTCTCTGGGGTTTATTGCCTCGGTAGTCGGCATCGGCTATGTGCTGGATTTCGCGCCGATCGCATGGTTGCCGTGGTTGGTGTTTGCCATGCTGAGCGGGGTTGCCCTGTTCGCGCGCTTCATTCCTGAGGCGGAATTACTGCCGCATGCCCATGATCACGTGTCGATTTGGAAATTGGTGCAAAACCCGCAAATTGTCGTGCTGATCGTGGCGTGTTTTCTGATGTCGGCCGCACATGGGCCGTATTACAGTTTTTATTCGATTTATCTCGGAGAGCACGGCTACAGCAAAAGTCATATCGGCTGGCTGTGGGCGTTGGGGGTCATTTGCGAGATCGGGGTTTTCCTGATCGCGCCGCGCTTATTTAAGCGTTTTGCGATTGAGCATGTGCTGATGGCGAGCTTTGCGATTGCTGTGGTGCGCTTCTTGTTCATCGCTTGGCTCATTCGTTTTCCGGAAATGATTATTCTGGCTCAGGTGCTGCATGCTGCTACCTTTGGGGCCTATCATGCCTCGGCCGTGGCTTTGATCAACCGCTTCTTTAAAGGGCGGCATCAAGCCAAAGGGCAGGGCATCTACAACAGCATTTCATTTGGGGCTGGCGGCGCGTTGGGTAGTCTATACGCGGGGTATACCTGGGATCACTTGGGCGCGAGCGGTACCTTCAGTATTGCCGCCGGTTGCGCATTGCTGGGCTTAATGCTGTTGTTGTGGAAGTTTCACAGCAACAAGCCCATCTAAGCTTTATATCGAAGCAAGGTGGCTTGCCAGTCCAGTGGCGGCTCAGTTTGGCCGAGGCGCTGAATTCGACCCACTTCGTTTTCGTACCAGCCATTGTGTTGCTGGTTGGGTTCTGCTTCGTAGGCCCACCAAGTGCCGTCTTCGTCTTGGGCAATCCATTCCGCCCATTCTGGGGGCTCTGCTGGCATGTTTAGGGGTAGGTGTTTTTCCATAAGTGACAAAAGCTTAAGTGTCGGCGGCCTATGCTGGCACAGCCAAGCTCAGTTATAATTTGCCTTTTTCTGTAGCCATCCCAGCATGAGCGGACAAACTCTTTACGACAAGCTTTGGAATGCGCACGTGGTGCATGTCGAAGACGACGGCACGACGTTGCTCTATATCGATCGCCATTTAGTGCACGAAGTCACTAGCCCGCAAGCTTTTGAAGGCCTGCGCATGGCCGGGCGTCAACCCTGGCGCCTATCCGCCAATCTGGCGGTTGCCGACCACAATGTACCCACGACTAATCGCAGTGAAGGCATTGCCGACCCAGTATCGCATCTGCAAGTGGAAACGCTGGATAAAAATTGCGATTACTTCGGTATCACCGAATTCAAAATGAACGACGTTCGACAAGGCATTGTACATGTCATCGGGCCGGAGCAAGGCGCTACGCTTCCAGGCATGACGGTCGTATGCGGCGATTCGCATACCAGTACTCATGGCGCGTTTGCGGCATTGGCGCATGGTATTGGCACTTCCGAAGTCGAGCATGTGCTGGCCACGCAATGCTTGTTGCAAAAGAAATCCAAAGCAATGCTGATCAAGGTCGAGGGTGACTTGGGCGCGGGCGTGACCGCGAAAGATATCGTGCTCGCCATCATCGGCAAAATCGGCACCGCAGGCGGTAACGGTTACGCCATCGAATTTGGCGGTAGCGCGATCCGTTCGTTGTCGATTGAAGGACGTATGACGGTCTGCAATATGGCGATTGAAGCCGGTGCGCGCGCTGGCATGGTTGCGGCGGACGAGAAAACCATCGATTACGTGAAAGGTCGTCCATTTGCGCCGCAGGGCGCGGATTGGGATCTGGCGGTAGCCTATTGGAAAACGCTTACCAGCGATGCCGATGCAAAGTTTGATTGCGTGGTGGAGTTGGATGCAGCGCAAATCAAGCCGCAAGTCACTTGGGGCACGTCGCCCGAGATGGTGACCACGGTCGATGGTCGCGTGCCGGATCCTGCGTGCGAAGCGGATGCAGTGAAGCGCTCTGGCATTGAGCGTGCGCTCAGTTATATGGGTTTACAGGCCAATACGCCGATCACCGAGATTGCAATCGACAAGGTATTTATTGGCTCTTGCACCAATTCACGCATTGAAGATTTGCGCGCGGCCGCAGCGGTTGCCAAAGGCAAGCGTGTAGCGCCCAACGTGAAGCTGGCGATGGTGGTGCCGGGCTCAGGGTTGGTGAAACTGCAAGCCGAGCAAGAAGGATTGGATAAAGTTTTTATTGAGGCCGGTTTTGAGTGGCGCGAACCTGGCTGCTCCATGTGTCTGGCGATGAATGCGGATAAATTGGAGCCGGGAGAGCGCTGCGCATCGACTTCTAATCGCAACTTTGAAGGTCGGCAAGGCCCGGGTGGGCGTACGCATTTAGTGAGCCCGGCCATGGCAGCAGCCGCTGCCATTGCTGGACATTTTGTGGATGTGCGCACTGTCGCACAATCGCCGCTTAAGGCGGCATAGTTTTTTTAACCAAGGAGGTGCTTATGAACAAGGGTCTCGTTTTTATGGTAGTGATGCTGGGTTTGTTGGGGCTTTCCGCTTGCAATACCATGGAAGGTTTCGGCAAGGACGTGAGCAAGGTCGGCGATAAGATTGAAAAATCGGCTGATAAACACAAATAAAAAATGGAAAAGTTTACGCAGCTTTGCGGATTAGTCGCGCCATTGGATCGTGCCAACGTCGATACCGACGCGATTATTCCCAAGCAGTTTTTGAAATCGATTAAGCGCACGGGTTTCGGCCCGAATGCTTTTGACGAGTGGCGCTATCTGGATCATGGCGAGCCGGGGATGGATAATTCGCAACGGCCGCTGAATCCGGATTTTGTGCTGAATCAGTCACGCTACCGAGGCGCGCAAATACTGCTGGCGCGTGAGAATTTCGGTTGCGGGTCGAGTCGAGAGCATGCGCCGTGGGCGTTGGAAGATTACGGTTTTCGCGCCATCATCGCGCCGAGCTTTGCCGATATTTTTTTCAACAACTGTTTCAAGAATGGCTTGCTACCCATCGTGTTGGATGCAGAGATTGTTGCGCAGTTGTTTAGGGATGCCGAAGCGGCTGAAGGTTACAAGCTGACGGTCGATTTGGATGCACAAACCGTGACGACACCCAGCGACCAATCGTTTGCCTTTAATGTGGATGCGTTCCGCAAGTATTGTTTGTTGAATGGTTTGGACGATATTGGCTTGACCTTGCGGCATGTAGAAAAGATCAAGGCGTATGAAGCACGGCGCAAAGTAGAAGCGCCGTGGATGTTTGCGCAGTAAAGCTTAAGGATAAGAAATGAAAATCGCAGTTTTGCCGGGTGATGGTATCGGTCCCGAAATCGTTGCCCAAGCCGTGAAAGTGTTGAAGGCCTTGGCCAGCGATGGTCTGAAGATTGAAATGGAAGAAGCGCCCATCGGCGGCGCTGGTTATGACGCGGCGGGTGATCCGTTGCCAGAGGCGACGCTGGCATTGTCGAAAGCTTCCGATGCTGTGCTGCTCGGTGCCGTGGGCGGTTTGAAATACGATGCATTGCCGCGCGATAAGCGCCCTGAGCGCGGCCTGCTGCGTATTCGTAAAGAGATGAATCTGTTCGCCAATCTGCGTCCGGCTTTGCTATATCCAGAACTGGCGAGCGCATCTACGCTCCGTCCAGAAGTGGTCGCGGGCTTGGATATCATGATCGTGCGCGAGTTGACTGGTGATGTGTATTTTGGCCAACCGCGCGGGATTGAAGTTCGCAATGGTGAGCGCGTTGGCTTTAATACGATGCTGTATGCCGAATCCGAAGTGCAACGCGTGGCGCATGTGGCTTTTGGTATCGCCATGAAACGCGGTAAAAAATTATGCTCAGTTGAGAAGGCCAATGTACTGGAGTGCTCCGAGTTGTGGAAGGAAGTAGTGATCGAGGTCGCCAAGGAATATCCTGACGTAGCGCTTTCCCATATGTACGTGGATAACGCTGCGATGCAACTCGTACGTAATCCAAAGCAATTCGATGTAATTGTCACCGGTAATATTTTTGGCGATATTTTATCGGACGAAGCCTCTATGCTCACGGGCTCCATCGGGATGCTGGCGTCTGCTTCCTTGGATGCAAATAACAAAGGTTTGTACGAGCCGATTCATGGCAGCGCGCCGGACATCGCCGGCAAGAACATCGCAAATCCGTTGGCGACGATCTTGTCTGTGGCGATGATGATGCGCTATACCTTGAATCAAGAGTCAGCCGCGCAACGCATCGAAGCCGCCGTAAAGAGCGTGTTGGCGCAAGGTTTGCGTACAGCGGATATTTACACAGAAGGCACCAAAAAAGTTTCGTGCAGTGAAATGGGCGATGCCGTGTTGGCAGCCCTGTAAAAGAATTCTTAATTAGGACGGCAAAAAAATGTTACGAGTTGGTTTGATTGGTTGGCGCGGTATGGTGGGTTCGGTGCTGATGCAGCGCATGCGCGACGAGAAAGATTTTGATGTGATTGATCCGGTGTTCTTTACCACCTCCAATCCCGGTGGCAAAGGCCCGGATGTCGGTAAGGCAGTGCCGCCACTGAAGGATGCATCGAGCATCGATGAATTGAAATCAATGGATGTCATCATTACCTGTCAAGGTGGCGATTACACCAAAGAGGTTTATCCAAAACTGCGTGCGGCCGGTTGGAACGGTTACTGGATTGATGCCGCTTCTACGTTGCGCATGAAGGATGAGGCCATCATCATTCTCGATCCCGTGAACAAAAACGTGATCCAGGATGGTTTGAGCAAGGGCGTGAAAACCTACGTTGGCGGCAACTGCACCGTATCGCTGATGCTGATGGCGATTGGCGGCCTGTTTGACAAGGGCTTGATCGAATGGATCAGCCCCATGACTTATCAAGCGGCGAGTGGTGCCGGTGCGCGCAATATGCGCGAGCTGATCCAGCAAATGGGCGCGGTGAATGCTGAAGTGAAGGCGCTGCTGGATGATCCTGCTTCGGCTATTTTAGAAATCGACAAAAAAGTGGCGAACTTCATTCGTTCGGATAAGTATCCGCTGGATGCATGGCCGGTGCCGTTGGCCGGTTCCCTGATCCCTTGGATTGATGTGCAATTGGAGTCGGGTCAGAGCAAAGAAGAGTGGAAAGCGCAGGTCGAGTGCAACAAGATTCTCGGTCGCAGTGGCAATCAAATTCCGATTGATGGCTTGTGCGTGCGTGTCGGCGCGATGCGTTGCCATAGTCAGGCGCTGACCATCAAGATGACCAAAGATGTTCCGCTGAATGAAATCCACGGCATTATTGCTGCGCATAACGACTGGGTCAAAGTGGTACCTAACGATCGTCAGATCACCATGGATCAACTGACCCCGGCCGCTGTTACTGGCACGTTGACTGTACCGGTTGGTCGGATGCGCAAGTTGAATATGGGGCCGCAATATTTATCGGCATTTACCGTCGGCGACCAGTTGTTATGGGGGGCGGCAGAACCGCTGCGTCGTATGCTACGTATCGTGATCGAACATTAAAAGTTATTGCATGGAATCGCGCCAGACGGAATACCCCGTCTGGCGTTTTCTTTTTGAGGTGATGTGAGATGGCGGCTAGCTATAACGTATGTGTTGTCGGCGCAGGTTCCTTGTTAGGGGAGACCTTATTGGAGATTTTGGAGGCACGCGCATTTCCGATCGGTGATTTTTATGCGGTGGATCAGGCGGAGCAAATGGGTGATGGCGTGCGCTTTCGCGGCGAAGATTGCGCGATTCAAGATATCGAGAATTTTGATTTTAGCGTGTGCCATTTCGCTTTTTTCTGTGTGGATCGTGCACTTGCCGAACAATATGTCCCGCAAGCTGCTGAAGCAGGTACGGTAGTCATTGACGATAGCGATGCTTTTCGTCGTGACCCAGATGTTCCTTTGGTGGTGCCCGAGGTGAATGAAGCGGATTTAGCGATGTATGAATCACGCCGCATTATTGCCAATCCGAATAGCTGTGTGATCATCATGGCGCTCGCATTAAAACCAATTAATGATGCGGTGGGCTTAAGTCGGGTTAATGCAGTGACGATACAAGCTGTATCTGGTGCAGGGCGGGCAGCAGTGGAAGAGTTGGCGCAGCAATCTATTGGTCTTTTTAACCATAAGCCAATGGAAAGTAATATCTTCCCGAAGCAAATTGCCTTCAATTTATTGCCGCAAATTGGTGGATTAGATGATGAAGGGGTTAGCGGGGAAGAAGCGAAAATCATGTGGGAGCTTCAGCGGGTGTTGCAAAAAAACGACATCGGCGTCAATGTAACTTCGGTTCGTGCCCCAATATTTTATGGTCATTCGATTGCGTTGCATATCGAAACCGAACGCAAGCTAAGCCCTGAGGATGCGCGTAATTTGCTGGAAAATTCGCCTGGGCTTGTGTTGTATGAAGAAGATGATGTGGGTGGCTATCCTACGCCCATGGTAGAAGCTGCGGCGAATGACCCGGTATTTGTTGGGCGGGTGAGAGAAGATATCTCGCATCCCTATGGATTGAACTTTTGGGCTGTATCCGACAACATGCGCAAAGGCGGGGCTCTGAATATGGTCCAGATTGCAGAGATTCTGGTTGAAAAATATCTAGCTTGAGCGATAATGTAATGTGTAATCTGAGCTTGCAACTCTAACTATTTGATGTTAATTTGGTTATCCATGCTTTATAAAGTCATGAGGGTGGCATGAAACGCAAGAATTTAATAAGTGCATTACTCGTAGCGGGTTTCTTGATGGCCACTCCGTTGGCTGTAGATGCCGCTGGTTTGGGGACATTAAAGGTTATTTCCGCGCTTGGGCAGCCATTGCGTGCAGAAATTGACCTGATTGCCATTCCAAAAGACGAAGTAGATCTCGTTACCGCAAAAATAGCGCCAGTCGAAGCGTACAAACAAGCCAAGCTTGATCGCCAGGAAGGCTTAGGCGCGGTACGCTTTTCGGTTGCGAAGCGACCTAGTGGTGAGCCCTATCTTAAAGTGAGTTCTGTTCAAGCGTTCAATGAGCCATTTCTTCAGCTTTTAATTCAGCTGGATTGGCCAACTGGGCGCTTGTTGCGTGAATACACCATTTTGCTTGATCCTCCTGGATTCCAAGAGGCGAAAGCCGCACCGACGATTAGCGCGCCGATTATTCCTGCGGTGAAGCCTGAGCCCATAGCCAAACAAGAAGAACAGCCACAAACCCCATTAGTTAAGTCGGAACCGGCGCAAACGCCATCAAAAACAAAGAAAAAAGCGGTAAATGAGCAGAAATTAAAGCCGACTAAGGGCGTCTCGAAAAAAGAAATTAAAGAATCTCCCGTTGTAAAAGCAACCCCATCTAGAACGCTTACTCCGGCTGAGCAGACATTCCCTCGATTTGATGGGGATCAAGAACTTCCCCCCGCAGCTGAACAGCAGCCGACAGCCCCAATAACCACGCCGTTGGTAAAGGCCGAAAAAGCGTATGTTGTAAATAAGGGAGACTCGCTATCCAAAATCGCGCGTAGCGTACAAGTTGAGGGGTATAGCCTCGAGCAAATGATGGTCGCGTTGTATGAGACGAATAAAGACCAGTTCGATGGCAGTAATATGAACCGGATTAAACCGGGTAAAACGCTGAACGTGCCTGATAAGGCAGCGATCGAAGCAAGTAGTGCAAATCAAGTCGCTGCCGCAAAAGAAATTAGAGCGCATGCGTCTGACTGGAATAGCTATCGCCAAAAGTTAGCAGGTGTGGTCGCAGAGCAGCAGCCAGCTAAAGAAGAAGCTAAGTCTGAGGCGTCAGGAAAAATTACTGCCAAGGCTGAGGATAAGGGCGCAAAAGCGCAAGAGCCGAGTAAAGACATCCTCAAACTTTCTAAAGGTGAAGCGGCTGGCAAGGGTGATGCAGGTAAAGGTAGCGGTGCCGAAGCTAAAGCGTTAAAAGAAAAACTTAGTGCAGCACAAGATGAGGCAGTCGCAAAGGAAAAAGCCTTAAAAGAAGCGGGCTCTCGCATTTCCGAGCTGGATAAAAATATCAAAGACATGCAGGCTTTGCTTGAGCTAAAAAATAAACAATTAGCTGAACTGGAAAAGCAGTCAAAAGCGAAGCCGGAAGCCGCTGTACCGCCCCCCGCAAAAGCTGAAGTCGCAAAGCCTGAAGTTGTTCAGTCAGAGCAGAAGCCAATAGTTGCCGCGATTCCAGAAAAGCAGCCTGAACCCGCGGTGCAAGCACCGCCAGAAAAGCCTGCTCAGCCGAAAAAACCAAAGATCAAAACAGTGCCAGTGCCCGAAGCAGAGACATCGCTGATGGATACCATACTGTCTAATCCGTTGTATCTAGGGGGTAGTGCGGCGGCTGTCGTAGGGGCGTTGTTTGCGGGATTGTGGGCGCTAGGGCGCCGTCGCAAGAAAAGTTTGGCGAGTTTTGAAGATAGCATTATGACGGGCGGTGATCTCAAAACAAATACCGTGTTTGGAAATACCGCAGGTGGCCAAATCGATACTGGTGACACCTCATTCTTGACTGATTTTAGTCAGGCCGGCATGGGTGCTATTGATACAAATGATGTCGATCCGATTGCTGAGGCTGAGGTGTACATGGCCTATGGCCGAGATGCACAAGCGGAAGAAATTCTAAAAGAAGCAATGAGCAAAGATCCGGGGCGGCATGAAGTTCAGCTTAAGCTCCTGGAAATATATGCGGGTCGCAAGAATGCAGGTGCTTTTGAAACGCTGGCGGCTGAGCTTTATGCGGCGACTAGCGGCCAAGGTTCAACTTGGCAGAAAGCAGCTGAACTTGGACGAGGATTGGATTCCGCTAATCCGCTCTATGCTTCCGCTGAAAGTCGTGGTGAAGATGGTGAAACGCAATCGGCACCGGAGGCGTCGGCAGAAACTGCAGTGGCTTCGGTTGCGCAAGATATAGATTTCAGTTTGGATCTCGATACGCAAGGTGGCGTAACACCGCGTGAAATTACAGAAAAAGAAGACGAAGACTTGGGCGGCGCGTTGGATTTCGATCTGGACACTATTGGTGGATTAACGCCAGCAGAAGAAGAAACAACAACAGCCGTCGCAGCGCCACATGATGAATTAAAAGCAGCAGAGGAAATAGCAGCTTTTGATTTTGATTTGGACACGATTATTCCACAAGCGGTAGAAAAGAAGTCTGAAGAACCCGCGATGATGGCTGATTTAGGCTTGGATAATCTAAAATTTGATGCGCCAGTGATTAGCGAAGAAACGAATGAGTCGCCGGAAACAGCTGCACTCGCGAAGGATGAAGATACGCTAGCGTTGGACTTTGATTTCAATTTGGATCAGGAGCCCGCTGCGGAGCCCGTTACGGCAAGTTCAGGCGCGACTGAAGAAATGATGATGCCGGAGTTGGATCTATCTGGCATTGATCTAAATATGGAAGAACCTTCAAAAACAGACGCCAAACCCATGGAGGATTTTGCAAGCCAATCGTTAGAAGATGCGACGACCTTGGTGGGTGATAATACCGTTTGGGAAGAGGCATCAACAAAACTCGACTTGGCACGTGCGTACCTAGAAATGGGCGATAAAGAAGGTGCGCGTGAAATTTTACAAGAAGTCGTTGCTGAAGGTGGGCCAGAGCAACAGGCTGAGGCGAGCAAGTTGCTTACAACAGTTTCCTGATATACTTTAATTGCATCGAATCTGGGGCCGCTTTATGCGGCCCCTTTCGTTTAATAGGCATCATGAATTGGGTTCAATCTTGCATCCAACAATACTTCTTCTGGCGTGGATTGTTTTCGCGCTTGTTTTGCCAGCTTTCAGCTTGCAAGCGATGCTAGCATCGAGCGTGATGACGATAATTCTAATGCTGCTATGTGGATTTAAACGGGCTTGGAACCTGGTGCGTCGTACCCGCATATTGCTATTCGTGTTGCTACTGCTTTACGCGTATACGACGCCGGGAACACCGATATTTCATGGTTGGGAACAAGTCGCACCGAGTAGGGAGGGACTGATCGCGGGAGGGTTGCAAGCTTGGCATTTGTTATTAATGATCGCGGCGTTAGCTTCCTTACTTGCATACTTGTCTCGGCAGCAATTGTTGGCAGGACTTTATACGCTACTGTTGCCGCTAAAATACTTGGGTTTGCCGGTGGAGCGATTTTCAGTGCGATTATGGCTAACCCTACATTTCGCTGAAGAACACGCTAAAACCAAAAGTTTGTATGCCCGTTGGAAAAGCGCACTGGAATTACCGGAGAAAATTGAAACCGATATTCAACTTGAAGTCCCAAATTTTACAATTCAAGATGCCATCTTTGCAGTTTGTTATTTAGGCTTAATCGGATCGATTGTATGGTAAGAATCGCATTGGGCTTGGAGTATGACGGCAGTCGCTTTTGTGGATGGCAAACACAACCGGATGCCTGTGCGATTCAAGACACTCTCGAAGTCGCGTTGAGTCAAATTGCCGGTGAGCGAATTACAGTGGCGAGTGCAGGGCGAACAGATACCGGTGTTCATGCATTGGCACAAGTGGTGCATTTTGATACCGCAGCACAACGCCCAGACACCGCGTGGGTGCGTGGGGTCAATGCGCTATTACCCGCATCGGTCGCTATTCGTTGGGCGTGTGAAGTTGCCCCAACATTTCATGCGCGTTTTTCGGCAAAATCGCGTAGTTATCGTTATTTATTGTTGAATCGACCAACCCGACCGGGTTTAGCGGCGGGTAAAGTGGGTTGGTTCCATGTGCCCCTGGATATTGAACGGATGCAACAGGCTGCGAATTATTTAATTGGCGAACATGATTTCAGCGCCTTTCGCGCCGCAGCGTGCCAAGCGAAAACACCGATACGCACACTCACTGAACTACGCATCCAACAGCAGAATGATTGTTTTATCCTAGATTTGCGTGCGAATGCATTTTTACATCATATGGTTCGCAATATTGTTGGTGCGCTGGTTTATGTAGGCAAAGGTAAATATGCGCCGGAGTGGGTTGCCGAAGTATTGAGTGGGCGTGATCGGAAATTTGCCGCACCAACTTTCGCGCCTGATGGTTTGTACTTGAGCCGGGTGGAATATGAAACGCATTGGGGGATCCCTTCCCATGTTGAAGAGAATGGAGTCCTTGGGGTACTGTAATCTAAGCAACTTGGGTTAAAGAGAATCGGAAAAGTTAAATGGTCAGAGTTAAAATTTGCGGTATTACCCGTGTCGAAGACGGACTTAGCTGTGCCCGTTTTGGTGTGGATGCAATTGGCTTAGTCTTTTACGCGCCAAGCCCACGTAACGTAAGCGTGGAACAAGCGCGAGCTATCATGTTGGCTTTACCCCCCTTTGTGACCACGGTTGGCTTATTTGTCGATGCTTCACCGACAACGGTAGAAGGGGTATTAGCTTCATTACCGCTTGATTTGCTGCAATTTCATGGCCAAGAATCGGCTGCATATTGTGAAAGTTTCGGCCGACCCTACTTAAAAGCGGTTCGCGTAAAGCCGGATGTAGATTTGGTACAATACGCCTCCGCTTATTCGACGGCTAAGGCATTGTTATTGGATGCCCATGTCGAAGGAATTGTCGGGGGTACCGGCCAAGGTTTTGATTGGGGTTTAATTCCGCAGCATTTACCCGTTCCAGTGATACTTTCCGGCGGTTTAAGTCCGGAAAACGTGGCAGAAGGGATACATCGTATCCAACCGTCAGCCGTGGATGTTTCTAGCGGCGTTGAAGCATCCAAAGGAATCAAGGACGTGGCGAAGATAGCCGCGTTCATGCAAGGAGTACGTAATGCAAGTTTATGATTTACCCGATCCACGCGGCTATTTTGGCCCCTATGGCGGGGTTTTCGTGGCCGAAACGCTGATGCAAGCGCTTGAAGAACTTAAGCTCGCTTATGAGCATTATCGTTTCGATCCGGAGTTCCAGGCGGAATTTACCTATGACTTGAAACATTATGTGGGTCGGGCGAGCCCGGTGTATTACGCTAAACGCTGGAGTGAACAATTAGGTGGTGCGCGCATTTATCTCAAGCGGGAAGATTTAAACCACACCGGTGCTCACAAAATCAATAACACCATTGGTCAGGCGTTATTGGCGAAGCGCATGGGCAAGAAACGTGTGATTGCTGAAACCGGTGCCGGACAACATGGTGTGGCAAGTGCTACCGTAGCGGCGCGCATGGGCATGGAATGCGTGGTGTACATGGGATCGGAAGATGTGAAGCGCCAGTCGCCGAATGTCTTTCGCATGAAAATGCTAGGCGCGACTGTGGTGCCGGTGGAATCTGGTTCAAAGACCTTGAAAGATGCGCTGAACGAAGCGATGCGCGATTGGGTGACCAATGTTGATAGCACGTTTTATATCATCGGTACCGTCGCCGGGCCGCATCCATATCCGATGATGGTGCGCGATTTTCAATCAGTGATTGGTCATGAGGCGTTGGCGCAAATGCCGGCACTGACGGGCCGCCAACCCGATGCAATTATTGCTTGTGTGGGTGGTGGCTCGAATGCGATGGGGATTTTTTATCCTTATTTGGGGTTGCAGGATGTGCGATTGATTGGTGTCGAAGCGGCCGGACTCGGCTTGGCCAGCGGCAAGCATGCGGCACCTTTGAATGCAGGAACACCGGGCGTATTACACGGCAACCGCACGTATTTAATGCAGGATGAAAACGGTCAGATTATCGAAACCCATTCGATTTCAGCGGGCCTAGATTATCCCGGCGTGGGACCCGAGCATGCTTGGCTGAAAGATAGTGGCCGCGCGGAATATGTGGCTGTCACGGATCAGGAGGCATTGGAAGCGTTTCATGATTTATGCCGTTTTGAAGGCATTATCCCGGCATTGGAATCAAGCCATGCGCTAGCGCATGCTGCCAAAATAGCGCCAACCATGCACCGTGATCAAATCTTGTTGGTCAACCTTTCTGGCCGTGGCGACAAGGATATTAATACGGTCGCAGCCCTGTCTGGTATTACGCTTTAATAGCAAAGTTTTTGATTGGATTTCCATGTCTCGTATTGCAACTTGCTTCGCGCATTTAAAACAGCAAAATAAAAAAGCGCTGATTCCTTTTTTTACCGCTGGTGATCCTACGCCATCGAAGACCGTTCCCTTGATGCATGCGATGGTCACAGCGGGGGCTGATATTATTGAATTAGGTGTGCCGTTTTCTGATCCGATGGCGGATGGCCCGACGATTCAACGTTCTAGCGAGCGTGCATTGGAAAATCATGTGGGGTTGAAAGACATCCTCGGTATGGTGCAGCAATTTCGTCAAGACAACAAAACCACGCCTGTCGTATTAATGGGTTACGCCAATCCGATTGAGGCGATGGGGTATGAGAAATTTGCGCAACAGGCACAAGCTGCCGGAGTGGATGGTGTGTTGACCGTTGATTATCCACCGGAAGAGTGTACGGACTTTTTGGAATGCTTGGCGCAACATAATTTAGACCCTATTTTTTTGTTGGCGCCCACCACGGTGGATGCGCGCATTGCAGCGGTAGCGCGCGCAGCACGTGGATTTGTTTATTATGTTTCGTTAAAAGGCGTTACAGGCTCTGCGAATTTGGATTTGCGCGCAGTGCAAACGCGCCTGAGTGAACTGCGTCGGCACATTCAACTGCCGATCGGTGTGGGTTTCGGTATTCGCGATGGTGCAATGGCGAAAGCCATGGCAGAATTTTCAGATGCGGTTGTTATTGGCAGCCGTATTGTGCAGGAAATCGAAAATGCCAGTCCCGAGACAGTGGTCGCCCGGGTAGAGACCCTGGTAAAATCCATCCGTACCGCGATGGATAGCTAACCGAGGAGCATCGTATGAGCTGGTTCCAAAAGCTATTACCCCCGAAAATTAAACGTAAGGTTGAAGGCAACAAGAAAAATGTGCCGGAAGGTTTATGGCACAAATGCACAAACTGTGAAGCGGTGTTGTATCACGCCGATCTACAAAAGAATCTCGAAGTCTGTCCAAAATGCAGCCAACATAACCGGATCTCGGCGCGTGAGCGAATCGATCTATTTCTCGACCCCGAAGGACGCTATGAGATCGGTGCGGAAATCACCCCCATCGATAGTTTAAAGTTTAAAGACACGCGCAAATATGTCGATCGTCTTAAGGACGCGCAAGCCGATACCGGCGAAACCGATTCCTTGGTGGTGATGCAAGGCAGTGTCATGCAATTGCCGGTGGTCGTCGCTGCCTTTGAATTTAAATTCATGGGCGGCTCCATGGGATCGGTAGTGGGGGAGCGTTTTGTTGAAGGTGTGCAGTTGTGTTGTGAGCAAAATATGCCTTTCATTTGTTTCTCCGCTAGCGGTGGAGCACGCATGCAGGAAGGTTTGTTATCGCTGATGCAAATGGCGAAAACCAGTGCAGCGCTGACACAATTGGCCGCAGCAAAATTGCCTTTTATCTCCGTTTTGACCGATCCCACTATGGGCGGTGTATCTGCCAGCTTTGCCATGCTGGGCGATGTGATCGTTGCGGAGCCAGGAGCCTTAATTGGTTTTGCCGGACCGCGTGTGATCGAGCAAACCGTACGTCAAACTTTGCCGCAAGGTTTCCAGCGGGCTGAATTCTTGCTGGAGCATGGTGCTGTTGATCTGATTATCGATCGGCGCCAAATGCGTGAACGCTTGGCGAATTTAATTACGCTGTTGATGCGGCAAGCGGCGGCGGCCTAACCGTATTCCTGCGTGATATCTCATCGGCTTGAGGATTGGCTGGCGTACCTCGAGCGTTTACATCCTAAAACCATTGCGCTCGGTCTTGATCGCGTGCGTGCGGTACAAGCCAAGCTCCAGCTATCTCCGACATTTCCCGTGATCATCGTTGGTGGAACCAATGGTAAAGGTTCTACCTGCGCCATGCTGGAAGCCACCTTGCTCGCCGCTGGTTACCGTGTTGGCTGTTATACCTCTCCACATTTGATTCGCTATAACGAACGAGTTCGCATAGATGGCCGTATGCTGGACGATACGGCCTTGTGCGAAGGTTTTGCAGCTGTGGAGGGTGTTCGTGGCGACACTCCGTTGACCTATTTTGAATTCGGTACCTTGGCGGCTGTGTGGTCGTTTGTCCAAGCAAATCTCGATGTCGTGATTTTGGAAGTTGGTCTAGGTGGACGTTTGGATGCGGTGAATGTGTTTGATCCTGAGGTTGCCATTGTGACTTCGGTCGATCTTGATCATCAGGATTATTTAGGCGATACCCGGGAAAAAATTGGTTTTGAAAAAGCCGGTATTTTTCGTCCGGGTAAAATGGCGATTTGCGCAGATGCGGATCCGCCTGCCAGCCTGCGTAACTACGGAAAAGATAGCGGAGCACAATTGTTATGCATTGGACATGATTTCGGAATTCAGCGTGAACCTGAGTCCTGGACTTATTGGGGCCACGCAAGTACGCGATCAGCCCTACCGTATCCGATAATGCGCGGGACGCACCAATTGAGCAATGCGGCCGCAGCGATTGCCGGGCTGGAAGGTCTGCGCGCACGCTTACCGGTATCGCAAACGCATTTGCGCAGCGGCTTACTCAGTGCGCGGCTACCGGGCCGATTTCAGGTGCTACCAGGCAAGCCTATGTTGATCCTGGATGTGGCGCACAATCCCCAAGCTGCTGGTGTATTGGCCAAAAATTTACGCACTCAATTAGTTTCTGGAAAGACCATTGCCGTATTTGGCATGCTCCAGGACAAGGATATTGCCGCAGTGATTGAAGTCCTTAAGGATCAAATCGATGGTTGGTGCGTGGGAGGGCTCAGTGGCGCACGTGGTGCAAGTGCGGCGCTATTGGCAAGCTTGCTTGAGGAGCGTGGCTTGAACGTACTCCATAGTACCCCAGACATTGCGCAGGCCTACAGCTTCGCCTGTCGCGAGGCGGGTGAAGATGGTAGAATTTGCGTTTTCGGGTCGTTTCACACCGTGGCTGAAGTTCTCATCACGCGTGGCGCAAAAACATAGCGAGCAACAATCATGGCGACAAGTAATTATACTGAAGAAGAGATATTGTTTAGAAGGCGTGCACGCCGCCGTTTGGTCGGTGCGGTCGTATTGGTGGTTACGGTCATTGCGGTCGTGCCCTTGATTTTGCCGGAAAATAAACCGCAACAAGAAACGCAGCAAATCGAAATCCGTATTCCGACGCAAGATGCCACCGGGTACGCACCAAAAATCATGCTTGCGCCAAGTCCGGAATCGGCCGTAATGCCGACACCCGAGACAGCGATTGCAGCCGTCGCAGCGCCGACGAACAAACCAGAAGTAAAGCCAGTTGAGCACGCCGCGCAAGCGCAATCGTTAGCTGAACCGGCAAAGCAGGATAAGCCCAAAACAGCGACCCCAGGGGCTGCACCGGTCAAGGCAACCACCACATCATCCAAGGACAGTGCATCCAGTAAACCAGCGGTGCCACCCAAGCAAACTTATTTTGTGCAATACGGGGCATTCTCCGAACAAAAAAATGCCAAGCAGCGACAAGCTGAGTTAAAGGTAAAGGGCATCAATACGTTTACCGAAGTGGTTAAAACCTCTGCTGGCAATAAAGTGCGCGTGCGCAGCGGTCCTTATGACGTGCGTGAAGATGCGGAAAAAATCCGCACGAAAGTAAAACCACTGGAGACTAAGCTGGTGGTGATGGGCAATAATCCCTAAAACGACATGACGGTTTTCGACTACGCAGTTTTAGCGATCATCGGCGTATCGATTTTATTAAGCGTCATGCGCGGATTTTTGCGCGAAGTGATGGCGCTGCTTGCTTGGGTGGTTGCTTTTTGGGTGGCCAATTTATTTACTGATCAG
This sequence comes from Betaproteobacteria bacterium, assembly GCA_024641855.1. GTDB lineage: Bacteria > Pseudomonadota > Gammaproteobacteria > Burkholderiales > Thiobacteraceae > RBG-16-58-11. The sequence goes on from JAHECG010000043.1 coordinate 22,781, forward strand.
TTAGCGCCGATGCTACCCGCAGCGATCCCAACACCCGAACTGCGTTTATTGGCGGCATTTGTGCTTTTGTTTTTCAGTGTTCTGCTGGTGATGATTTTATTATCGATTACCGTAAGCCAGTTTTTAAAATTAATTGGCATCGGCCCTTTGGATCGTATGCTGGGTGCGTTTTTTGGTTTTGCGCGTGGAATGATTATCGTGCTGGTGCTGGTTTTGTTATCGGGCTTAACTAACTTACCGAAACAGCCGATATGGAAGAATGCGATGTTAAGTTCGCCCCTCGAAGCTTTGGTGATGCAAGCTAAACCATGGCTGCCGATGGAACTTAAAAAGCGATTGAATTACAACTAGGGTGATTTATGTGCGGCATTATTGGCGTTGTAGCGACGACACCTGTTAACCAATTGCTGTATGACGGATTGCAATTATTGCAACACCGCGGGCAAGACGCAGCTGGAATTGTGACCTCCGAAGGTCGCACCTTTCATATGCACAAAGGCTCGGGTTTGGTGCGTGATGTGTTCCGTACGCGTAACATGCGTGACTTGCAAGGTAATATGGGTTTGGGCCATGCGCGCTATCCGACAGCGGGTTGTGCCGATTCTTCTGCCGAAGCGCAGCCCTTCTATGTGAACTCTCCGCATGGAATCGTACTGGCCCACAACGGTAATCTCACGAATACCGAAGAGTTAAAACAAGAGTTGTTTTTGCAGGATTTGCGTCACGTCAATACCAATTCCGATTCTGAAGTGCTGCTGAATGTCCTGGCACATGAACTTCAAGCCAGTACCAAAAACGTCAAACTCGATATCGCTAATATTTTTACCGCCGTGGCGGGTGTGCATCGGCGTTGCCGCGGCGCTTATGCCGTGGTTGCGATGATTTCCGGTTATGGCTTGCTTGCCTTCCGCGATCCGCATGGCATTCGCCCCCTGATTATCGGCCGTAATGAAACCGAAAAAGGGGTGGAATATCTAGTCGCGTCCGAGAGCGTGGCGCTGGATGCGCTGGGATTTAAAATATTGCGCGATGTGGCGCCGGGCGAAGCCATCTTTATTGACGATCAAGGGAAATTTTACAGTCAACAATGCGCGCAAGGCGCAACGCTCAATCCATGTATTTTCGAGTATGTTTATCTTGCACGTCCGGATTCCGTGATTGATGGCATCTCCGTCTACGCCAGCCGCTTGCGCATGGGTGAGAGCTTGGCTGATAAAATCACCAAGCAATATGGGCATCTTAAGATCGATGTCGTGATCCCCATTCCCGATACCAGTCGACCCAGCGCCTTGCAACTGGCGAATCGTTTAGGTGTTCCGTATCGCGAAGGGTTCATCAAAAACCGCTATATCGGACGTACTTTTATCATGCCGGGACAAGCTGTACGGCGTAAATCGGTGCGCCAAAAATTGAACGCGATTGGCATCGAATTCAAAGGTAAGAATGTGTTGTTGGTGGATGACTCCATCGTGCGCGGCACGACCAGTCAACAGATCGTGATGATGGCGCGCGAAGCGGGCGCACGCAAAGTTTTCTTTGCCTCTGCCGCGCCCCCGGTGCGTTTTCCAAACGTGTATGGGATCGATATGCCGACACGTGCTGAACTGCTCGCAACTGACCGTAGCGACGAACAAATCTGCCAAGAAATCGGTGCCGATGCGCTGATCTATCAAGATTTAGAAGCGCTGGAGATTGCCGTGCGTGAGGCCAATCCGGAAATTAAGAAATTTGACTCATCATGCTTCAATGGTCAATACATTACTGGCGATGTCAGTCCTGAGTATTTGGATCGCTTGGAACATCAGCGTGATGGCCAAGTCGATGAAGGCACTGGTAGTTCGAGGCAGTTGGATTTGAATTTGCGTTCTGCGTAGGGAATGCTACAAAGCTAGACCTGACCCTGTTGGGTCCTG
>JAHECG010000118.1 GCA_024641855.1 Betaproteobacteria bacterium
TGATGAGTACAAAAACAAAACGCCCCGAAGGGCGTGTGTTTAGTGGTGCAGTGGCGGAGAGAGAGGGATTCGAACCCTCGATGCAGGTTTAAGCCCGCATACTCCCTTAGCAGGGGAGCGCCTTCGACCACTCGGCCATCTCTCCGAAAGGGCGCAAGGATACTAGTGAATCCTTGTCCCGGTCAAACTGATTCGGCTATTTTACGCCGCTTGTTCTAAGTTAAAAGCTTTATGCAGCACGCGTACGGCGAGCTCTAGGTATTTTTCGTCAATCACTACTGAGATCTTGATTTCTGAGGTCGAGATCATTTGCAGGTTAATACCTTCGGTGGCCAGTGTTTTAAACATGGTGGAGGCAATACCGGAATGCGAACGCATGCCGACACCGACCAGCGATACTTTAACGATTTTATCGTCGCCTTTGATTTCGCGTGCGCCGATATCTTTCAACGCGGTTTGCAAGATACCGATGGCTTTGCTGTATTCGCTGCGATTCACGGTGAAGGTGAAATCGGTGGTGGTGCCGTCGGCGCCGACGTTTTGGATGATCATGTCAACGTCGATGTTGGCATCCGCCACTGGGCCGAGAATGGCGTAGGCGATACCGGGGCGGTCGGGTACGCCGAGCACGGTGATTTTGGCTTCGTCGCGGTTGAATGCAATGCCGGAAATAATGGGTTGTTCCATGGCGTCTTCCTCGAATGTGATGAGCGTGCCTTCGCCTTCTTCTTCAAAGCTGGACAGGACACGTAATTTAACTTTGTATTTACCGGCGAATTCGACCGAGCGGATTTGCAGGACTTTAGAGCCGAGGCTCGCCATTTCCAACATTTCTTCAAAGGTAATGGTTTTGAGCTTGCGCGCTTCGGGAACGATGCGCGGGTCGGTGGTATAGACGCCATCGACATCGGTATAAATTTGGCATTCATCGGCTTTCAGTGCGGCAGCCAGCGCAACGCCGGTGGTATCCGAACCGCCGCGACCTAACGTGGTGATATTGCCTTGTTCATCGACGCCTTGGAATCCGGCGACCACGGCGACATAGCCTGCATTCAGGTCGCGCCGCAGATTTTCTTCGTCAATCGACAAGATGCGCGCTTTAGTGAAGGCGTCGTCGGTGACGATCCGCACTTGTGCGCCGGTATAGCTCTTGGCTTTTAGGCCCATTTCCATCAGCGCCATGGAGAGTAGGGCGATGGTGACTTGTTCGCCGGTGGCAACCATGACATCGAGTTCGCGCGGATCGGGCGTGGATTGAATGGATTTAGCCAGAGCGATTAAGCGGTTGGTCTCTCCGGACATGGCGGAGAGCACGACGACCACTTGATGGCCCTGTGCTTTGAAACGGGCAACGCGTTGCGCGACATTTTTAATGCGGTCGGGATTGCCGACTGAAGTGCCACCGTATTTTTGTACGATCAGAGCCATGCGTGTTCCAAAAAAGCGTAAATTATACCGAATTAATGGAGTCTGCGGAATGTGGGCACATAGCGACGAAGCTTGGAACAATTTGTCGAAATCATAACGATTAAAGTTAAAGCTGTTGGCATGGCTTTTCGTTAAGCATGGTGACCTGAATATGCCTTATACATTTTAAAATAAGGTGTGCGAGAAATTGGCTGGGCTTATGCTAATATATTATTATTATCGTTTGAATAGTTGGCACTGCTTTTGCATGTCAAAACCATAGAACGTGCTTATGTAAACCGACTACAAAGGAAACTGGTATGAAATTGCTTGAAAAAATTGCAAATCCGCGTGATGTTCGACGCAAATTGGGCCTTAATCAACAAGATTTCTGGACCAAAATTGGCGTCACCCAGAGCGGTGGCTCGCGTTATGAGAGTGGTCGCAAAATGCCGAAGCCAGTGAAAGAACTGTTGCGCTTAGTGCATGTGGAGCAAATCGATCTCGGTCGATTGAAGCGCGAAGATCTGGAGATTATTGATTACTTGAAGGACTCTCATCCTGACTTATATAAGAGTCTGAAAAAAGCGGCTAAAGGCGGCGGTCGTAAGGCGCCAGAATCTGCGGAATAAATGTACTCCGGGGTTCGCTACGGTGTTATTCGTACCGCGAGCCCCATTTGTTCAATTTGATGCGCAAACTTTTCTAGCCAAGCTTGGGCTAGGATTGAAAGTTGCGCTGCTTCAGGCTGTAGGCTGGGACGCGCAATTCCATACAGCAAGACGCCATGTAGTTTGACGCCTTGTGCGATTAAGCCAGCTAGAAAATCCAAATACGCTTGTTGTTCGGTCGTCGATGGCGGCAAACCCCGTTGTTCAAATACGCAGGTTTGAAGGGATGTCGGGCATAACGAAGCGGCCAACGCGATATGTTCAGCGGTTTTTTTCAGTGATTGGCGTGTGTTGTTGATGCGGCTCATGCCTTCGCGTGTTGCAGAGTCAAACTTGTACCAAACCTCCCCGTTTAGTTTTGCCATGCGCTTCAAACCGAGTTTTACTGGTTCGCGGGCGATCAAGCTGCCGTTGGTGATCAATACCAGTTTTATGGTGTTGACCAAACCGAAGCGCTTCATCACGCGGCCGATCAGTTGAATCACTTCGGGGAAAGCTTTTGCACTGGTCGGTTCGCCATTGCCGGAGAGGGCGATGTCGTTGAGTCGTCGGGCACCTTCCGGCACCCGTTTCTGCATGAAATCCCCGTGCAGAATGTCATTGAGGAGTGAGGTTAATTCGGTTTCCAATTGCTTCAAATCGATATCGGGTGCGGCACCACGCTTGAGATTCGGCACTTGGCAGTAGATACAGCGCCAATTGCAGGCATTGTTTGGATTCAGGTTAATGCCGACGGAAACGCCGCCGGCGCGGCGCGAAACCACGGGGTAGACGTAAGTCATGTGCGCGGCATCGCGATCATGATCGCGGACCGTAAGTTTGGTTTTGGTGCTGCTGGTCATTGGTACATTCTAAGGGTTAATGCAGGAAATGTTATACTCACGCCACTTTTTAACTGGTTTTGTTTAATGCAAATTACCCGCAGACTCGAATTCGATGCTGGCCATCGCATCCCGCAACATAAAAGCCAATGCCGTCACTTGCATGGGCATCGTTATGCGCTGGAAGTGACCCTCTCGGGTGAAGTGATTCAAACCGAGGGCGCCTCGGAACAAGGTATGGTGATGGATTTTTCCGATGTGAAAAACATCGCCTTGGAAAAAATCGCCAATGTCTGGGATCACGCTTTTTTGGTTTATCGCGGCGATACGCAGGTACTCGAATTTTTAAGCAGCATTCCCGGTCATAAAACCGTGGTCATGGACGCTGTGCCGACGGCCGAGAATTTAGCCTTGACCGCGTTTAAAATTTTGGATGCGGCTTATATCGATGTCTACGGGAATCACTTGCGTTTAGAGCGTGTGCGCTTATACGAAACACCGAACAATTGGGCCGATGCATTGCGCGGCCAACTTTAAGGAAGCACGTTATGAATTTAGATAAAGTTACCTCTGGCCGCGATGTGCCGAACGATTTCAATGTCATCATCGAAATTCCGATGCATGGCGATCCGATCAAATACGAAGTGGATAAGGAAACCGGTGCCATGTTCGTTGATCGTTTCATGTCCACAGCTATGCACTATCCCTGCAATTATGGTTATGTGCCACATACCTTGTCGGAAGATGGTGACCCGGTGGACGTGTTGGTGGTGACCCCCGTGGCATTGATCACCGGCGTGGTGGTGCGTTGCCGCCCAGTGGGTATGTTGAAGATGACCGATGAAGCAGGGGTCGACGCTAAGATCATCGCTGTGCCAGTGGATAAGCTGTGTTCGATTTACAAAGATGTCAAAAAACCAGAGGACTTATCACCGTTGCTGCTACGTCAGGTTTCGCACTTCTTCGAACACTACAAAGATCTCGAAGCGAATAAATGGGTGAAAATCGAAGGTTGGGTCGATGCAGAAGCCGCTAAGGCTGAAATATTGACCGGTGTCCAACGTTATCAAGAAGCCTCCCCTAAACCCAATTTCTGATCCCCAGTATTTGATAAAGCATGGAACATTCCGCCGAGGAAAAACGTTTTCACCAACTGATGCTGCGTTTTGCCCAGGAAAATGATCCGGCGCGCAGCAAGCAGTTGGAAGAAGAGATTTGGCAGGAATACGGCAGAACCTGTGCCGTTTGCATCGTGGATATGTCCGGGTTTTCGCGCATCACTCAGCGTTATGGCATCGTGCACTATCTGTCGATGATCACGCGCATGCAGCTCACCGCAGCGCCGGTGATTAAGACCCATGGCGGCACCATCGTTAAATTCGAGGCCGACAATTGCTTCGCGATTTTCCCGGAACCGCTGGAAGCGATCCGTGCTTGTATTGCCTTGCACATTGCATTCGATGCGGTGAATCTGTTGACCGACGACGATCACGATTTGCGCGTTGCTTGCGGCATCGACTACGGCAAAATATTGATGCCGCATGCGGAAGATTTTTTTGGCGATTGCGTCAATCGCGCCAGCAAGCTCGGGGAAGACGTGGCGGAAGCTGGAGATATCTTGGTGGCAAGTGCAGCCATGAGCCGGGTACCGGCGACGGCGGATATCGTAGCAACGCCTGCGACGTTTCGTGTTTCCGGAATTAAGATCGAAGCGTTTTCGGTCAGCTACCCGTAAACGCGATTACTGCCCGAAAAAATCCTTCACCCGATCCATCCAACCTTTGGCGCGTGGATTATTGTCTTGACCTTGGCTGATGGTTTCTAATTCCTGCAGTAATTCTTTCTGACGTGCGTTCAGATTCACCGGTGTTTCTACCACCACGTGGCAGTAGAGATCACCGTGCTGTTGGCTGCGTACACCCTTGATGCCTTTGCCACGCAGGCGAAACACTTTGCCGTTTTGTGTTTCCGCATCGACTTTGATTTTTGCGTGGCCGTCTAAGGTCGGAATTTCAATATCGCCACCCAGCGCGGCAGTGGTGAAGCTCACCGGCATTTCACAATGCAAATCGTCGTTGTCGCGCTTGAATATGGCGTGTTGTTTGAGATGAATCATCACATACAAATCGCCGGCGGGGCCGCCATTGATACCGTGCTCGCCTTCCGCGGCTAAACGGATGCGATCGCCTTCATCCACGCCAGAGGGGATTTTGACCGAAAGTGTTTTATGTTGTTTGAGGCGTCCTGCGCCTTGGCATGCCGAACAAGGATTGCTGATGGTTTTGCCGCTGCCGTGACAAGTCGGGCAAGTTTGCTGAATCGAAAAGAAACCTTGCTGCATACGGACTTGGCCATGCCCACCGCACATACTGCAAGTGCTGGCTTCGGTGCCGGGTTTGGCGCCGGTGCCGTGGCAGGGTTCGCATTCTTCCATAGTGGGAATACGGATCTTGGTTTCAGTGCCGCGTGCAGCTTCTTCTAAACTGATTTCCAGGTTGTAACGCAGATCGGCACCACGATAGACATTGCTGCGTTGCCGACCACCGCCGCCACCGAAAATATCGCCAAAGATATCGGAGAAGGCATCGGCGAAATTGCCATAGCCTTGGCCACCACCGGCAGCACCTTCCATACCGGCATGCCCGAACTGATCATACTGTGCGCGCTTGTTGCCATCCGACAAAACTTCGTAGGCCTCTTTCGCCTCTTTGAATTTATCTTCAGCTTCTTTGCTGTCCGGATTGCGATCCGGATGATGCTTCATGGCTAACTTGCGATAAGCCTTTTTAATATCGTCTTCAGAGGCGTCGCGGTTGACGCCCAGTGTTTCGTAATAATCGCGTTTGGACATGGTTAGAGTCAGGCGTTAGGTGAGAGGTGTGAGGGGATAAAACGGCAAAAGGGGTAAGAAGCTTTAGCTCCTCACCCCTCACGCCTATCGCCTTACTTATTGTCTTTGACTTCTTCGAACTCAGCGTCGACGACATCGTCATCGGCTTTTTTACCGCCTGCTGCGCCAGCACCGGCACCGGCTTGCGCTGCTTCTGCTTGCATTTGCTCGGCCAGTTTGTGCGAGGCTGTGGCCAGTGCATTCATCTTGGCTTCGATGGTTTCTTTGTCGTTCGACTTCAGCGCTTCTTCAGCATCTTTCATCGCCGCTTCGATCGCCGCTTTGTCTTCCGCGCTGACTTTGTCGCCTTGCTCGGTGAGCGTCTTCTTCACCGAGTGAATCAAGGCGTCGCATTGGTTGCGCGCGTCGACCAGCTCGCGTTGTTTCTTGTCTTCCTCGGCATGTGTTTCGCCGTCGCGCACCATCTGTTGGATTTCTTCATCCGACAAGCCGGAGTTGGCCTTGATGGTGATCTTGGCTTCCTTGCCGCTGGCCTTGTCCTTGGCCGACACATGCAAGATGCCGTT
>JAHECG010000044.1:0-19951 GCA_024641855.1 Betaproteobacteria bacterium
TCGGCTAAGCGGTCGGCGGCTTCATTGCGATCTTTAAAGGTCATCAATTCATAATGGTTCTGTACCGACCAAAATCAAGATTAAATTTCACGCCCTGAACGCTAGTCCAGAAACAACGAAGGCAGCGTTTCGCTGCCTTCATTGTTCGTTCAACTGTAAATACTCGTTTTAATCATCGTAGGAATATGGGTAATAGCGTTTGCTAATTGTGACGCTAGTACCGTCAAACTTGTTGAAGGTGAAACCAGGAAAGTCTTCGTGATAGGTGTTTACGAAGTCGCTCAGCACGCTGATTGCCATTGCCTCACCTAAGGCTAAGCCGTTATCGCCATCGGAACGGAAATGCACGCCGGCGGCATCGCGCCCGATAGAAATATTGGTTGCTAGTTTGTTCAACTCCCCTTCGATGGTCAGCGCCGGGCCGGAATAAGGCACTAGGCTTAGACCATCGGCGCTGGCTTGCACCGGATTCGGGATCACATAGGCACCGTTAAAGAAGGCTTTCAAAATGGTGACCGCTGCGCCCGCCATCGTGGCATGTCCTGCCGGATAAGACGGATGCAGGGGACTGCCGCTCGATGTTGCCATCGGTAATAAGTAGGAGGTATTAAAACTCTTGGCGTAAGCCAGATTTAGTGCTGGCGATGTGAACAACTCGGGGTTGATCGGATAATTCGCCGCACCGGTCAGGTGATTATGCACGCGCCCAAAAAACACTTCCGGACGCGCACGACGATGCACCAAGTATTTTTGGTACCAGGCGACGCTCTGTGACATCACCGCCATGTGCGACACCATATCGAGCGTATGGTTGATACCCCACATTGGCTCACGACCCTGCGTTACGCTGTTGTTGAGCGGGTTGCTGTCGGCGTAGACCCCGGAACCAAAGCTATTGATGATCAATGCCGCATTGATGTACGCCTGCGCATTAAAGTCGCGCAACACATACTGCGCCAAATCGCGATTATTGCGTAAATAGCGTGGGCTAGTATCGTTGACCGTACTGGTAATGCCGCTGGGCGAGGCCCCATTTTGGATCGCCAGCCATTCATTGTAATTGGTCAAATGATCGTTATTTGCCACAGGAACGGTATAGCGCTGCGTAATATTTAGTGCGCCATACGGTACCGAACGCCATAAAAATTGCGACAGATAAGGGCCATTTAATTCACCCGGTGCAATACCGCGAAACAGCGTGCCCGTTGTAACTTGACCACCAGCTTTCGGTCCCCGGAAATCACTAAAGTGCGATAAATCTGCCGCAGCTTGTTGCGTTAACGGATTGCTCGCATAGTCTGCAAAATTAACGTCGCGCACCAGCGCTTGCCAGAGCACCTCAATCGATTCCGATGCCTGCTGGACGCTCGAAAAAGCCGGTGCGGCAGGCATTGTGAATGCCCATGTATCTTGACCTGCCAGGAAGTAGGCATACGACGCCTGCGGGTCGCGTTGCTTAGATCCGTTTGGGACGCCCGTGGGAATCGCTTCGAAATCTGCATTCAACCCCGTTTGCAACGCTTTAATCAGCGCATCATAGGCTGTGGGCACAACGACACCCAAGGCATCGTGCGGCAAACCCTTGCTGTAGCTATTGAAACGCGATGGATAAAGGGCCTCATCGCCATTGTCAGGATGTGCCACTGGCGTCTTGACTTGGCTTGCCTTCGCGGCATTCTTGCGGATTTTATAAGCATCGATGGCGCGCTGTTGCTGAGTATAAGGGCCAATTTCTGCGTAGGCGTGGGTGGCACCTAAACCGAGCAATGCCCCGGCAATCAATGCGGCACTAATGCGATTCAATCTGAACGAACTTACGTTGGCTTTTGTGATAGCGGATATACGGCTGCTGTGCTGAGACATACTAGCGATTCCTCCATGAATTATTATGAATAACCTCTTACTTAACGCCTGGACTTAAGTCCATAGCGCTTACGCATCCTACCTGTGTTCATGCCTTTTGAGTAGCGTCTAAATACAATTCAGCGACCACACTAAAAATGATCTGTTAACGCGCGGTTGCAACCGCCAAATCAAGTTGCCCGTCATAGACTGTACGAAGCGGATCCGGGTGAACTTTGCGAATATAAATGGCCACCACACGCTGCGGGTATTTTTCCTGAAGTGCGCGATAAATCTCCGGATCGCGTTCACCATCGTCGCCCACCAAGACAAATGTTACCCATGGCAAAGTGGTGAAGATCATCTCAATTTTGTCGATTTTGTATTGCTGTTGGTCGCGCAGCGGATCGTGGCCTCGGCCATTGATCCGCTTGGTGATTAATACACCTTGTGGGAATTTATGTTGGGTTAAGAATGCGCTAATACCTTCCGCCAACTGGCGCGGTGCAGCCGATACGTAAAACATGGGCGCTGCTTTTGGGAAGGCATTCTGCGCGAGGAGGTGCTGATAGAAGTTCGCCGTCCCCAAAAACGCTTGGCGTTGTTTGGGATTTTTAAGGAGCGTATTTTTCAGGAGGACGGCTTTGTCCGGCACATTGGAAACGAGTACGGTATCGTCGATGTCGGAAATGATCCCGAGCGTATTGGCTTTGGGTACGATCAAGAGCCGCCCTGCGCCGTGAGTACGGTTACCTTGCGCCGTCACCACTTTCCAGCCTGGCGACACTCCGGGTTGCGGTGTCAGGTTTATGCTGAAATATCCTTCTTCACCTGAGACAGTTTGCGTGTTGAAATCACCGACACTAACGCTCAATTTAACGTCTTCTCGATCGGCGTTTTTCAAGGTTCGCAGGTTACGCCAGAGATTTTCATACCCGCGATCATCCGCCGTTGCGACAGCGCGATTTTCGGATTCAATCACACGACCTTCAATTACAAAACGCTCGCTGCTGCCGTAACTATCGTAGATCAGCGCTTGGTTATCCGCTGCTCCTGCCGCCAAGGGTAGCAGGAGCCAAAGCGGCAATAGTTTCATCGCTGCCATTCGGTTTTTGCTTGCTTCACTCCCTGCAACAGGATGTGCCACTTAGGTCGTTTCCAACTAGCGCGAAAAACATCGACATTGGCTTCAACTGCGCGCTTATTCGGCTCGTCACCATCGAGGAACAGCACCATATCCCATTGCTGTTTGGCTGTACCGTATTCGCGATCAAAGTCACGCGCGATATCGTTGGCGGGGATGGCTAAGCGTCCCACGATGTCTTGCAACTGCAGATGCAATCCTTTGAAGTCCTTGGTGGGTTCGTAGGATTTGTAGACCAGTTCGGTGCAGACCAAACTGGCATCGGTTTGAAAGTCGAAATCAAAATCATAGGGACGACCAGCGTACCCAAACGCACGCAACAGGGCAAAGGCTTGGTCTTTTTTCGATAACCGTGGCCGTAACACGACCAAGGAATCGGATTCGCCGGAATGTTCCAGACTGGTAAACGAGACCCCTTCGCTGATCGCTTCCAGCACACGCGGCAAGTACTCGTGCGCTTGTGGCGTAATGCTGGTTTTATAGGCTTGTGGATAACGCTGAGTCAGCAATTTTTCAAAATCGCCATCGGCGACACCCTGCTGCCGCACCCACGCATGCACCTCAGCATCATTGAAAAAGGAAAGCCGTTCTTGCGCGGTGCCAATATAGATGGCGGCATGCGACCAGAAACCAGGCAAACCGACATTCGACAAATACCACTCATGGCGCTGCAACATAATATCGCCGGGTTGCATTTTGGGAATCATTGCGGTGATTTGGGGCGCGGAGATCAGCGCTTGATTTTGCCGCAGCACTTTGGTGTCCCCCATCCATTCTGAAATACCGGCTTGCGCTGGAAATACCGCGCGCGCTGCAGCGTTACGCACGATTGAAAGTGCATTCACTGCAGTCATCGCACTACCTTTGCCACGACCCATTTCCTGAATACGGCTGCTGTCCGCATTGATCTTCTCTGCCAGCGACAATTCTAGATCATGGCTAGCGCCTTTGAATAAAACCGTGAAGGCCGCATATTGCGTCGCCAATCCGGCATTCAAATAATGCAACTTAAAACGACTATAGCTACCCTGCTCCAAGCCTAGATCGTTGAACGGTTCATTTAATACTTTGGATAATTCCGGATCATTTTCTGCACGCGCAATGAAATCCAACGCAAACCGATAACGTGCTAGATGTACCACATAAGTCACTAACAGAGAACGTTCGCGCGCGGCCTTGTGCTTAAGCAAAATAAAATCATTGTGATAGCGTTCCAACGACTCCAAAGCCAATTGGTAATCCAATATGGTTTTCCAAACCGTGCGCACTTCGGATTTAAGAATATCTGGCAGGATGCGTTTTTCGATGCGCTGCTGCGGAAATAAATCCGTGCGCTGCTGCACATAAGCCAAGGTTTTTTGCAAACCAGCACGATAAATTTGCGCTGCTTGCAAATCAACGGTCTGGCGCGCATGCAGTGCGGCACTATCCAGACTCCGTAACGCCGTCGGTTGCGCGAACGTCTGGGTGCTGAGCAAGGCTAACAAGAATAAATAACAACGCATGTTTGCGCTCCGATGAAATATGACAAGAGCACAGAATAATAGCATCCCAGCCACACCGCGTGCTAGACGCACTACGTTCCGACACACTTAGGCTTTATAACCCCAGAGCGTGGCTTTATTGTTGAGCGAGACATCGACCTTGGATTTGGTCAGCACTTCTTTAATGGCAAACTGTGGATTGCTACATTCGCGTTTTGGATACACATTAATCGACTGGCCACGCGGGTTGACGAAACTGTGCACAATCGGGGCGGTTGGCGTCGAGCCATGGTGCGTCACGACAGCAATTTCGTCATTAGCCAATCGCACATAGCACCCAGGCGGGAACACGCCGACAACTTTGATCAACGTTTCCGTCATTTGGCTATCGAGTTGTTTGCCGCGCAACAGGTAAATTTCTTTGAGCGCGGCGTTGGCAGTGAAGGCGCGCCGATGCGCATGTTCGATGACTAGCGCGGCATAAACGTCAGCCACGGCAATCAAACGCGCCTCGCGCGAAATTGCATCACCGGTCAGCGCATTGGGATAGCCACTGCCATCCAGCCGTTCGTGATGCTGCGCAACAGCGGTCAACCACACCGCGTCGACAACTTCATATTGTTTCAGCATGTCTAGCGCCAGCCCGCAATGTTCGTTGACTTGTGCGCGTTGTTGCGGTTCAAGTTTCTGCGCTTGGCGATGTAATTTATTCTGCACTAAAAGTTGAGCGATATTCATGGTAAGCGCGGCATTCAATAACACCAAGCGCTCTTCGGCCGGCCAAGATAGTTGACTCGCTACCAGCTCACACAAGATCGCGCTGTGGATCGGATGACCAATGACATAGCGCATATCGCTGGCCAAAAATATCCAGGCGACACAAGCATCGCGATCGATCTCGCACGCCTTTTGAATGCTTTTGGCTAGCGCACTTACGCGTTCCGGAAACCCTGCTTCCATCGACATGTACCCATAGAGGCGCTCTACTTGCGATGGCATGGGATCCAACAGCGCAAACGGCGACTCCTTAAGCGCAGCAGGCGGCGGTGCATCCATGTCGCGGTTAGGAACAAATAACCCATTGGTCTTCAATATTTCCAACTCGCGCTTGGAATGCACAACCTCACCGGCTTTGAGCACTAAATTGCCCTCCCGATCATACATATGACAGGGCATCGGGCTACCCAACGTCACCTGATCGTTGCGAATGCAATGCAGTTCCAGTGGATCCATGCCGCACCTTTAAATAGTGATATATGGACTAGCGGCCTTTACCGAGGACAACTTAAGCTTCATTCATCCACGATTAATTAGCTTTAGCTTATAATGCAGGCTTTTTCCTGCCATGTTGCTCACCGGCGCTACCCCACCTCCCGGCCAATTTCGCCGCTATACCAGCCTCATCGGCGCAGCCGATGCGCTGGCACTGGCGCAATACGCCTCAAGCAATCGTCCACTGTTAGTGTTGAGTGCGTCCGCGCTCGATGCCCAACGGCTGCGCGACGAAATCCTGTGCTTTGCGCCTGAGCTACGCGTGCATCTGCTGCCGGATTGGGAAACGCTGCCCTACGACAAATTCTCCCCGCACCAAGATTTGGTGTCGGAGCGGTTGGCCACGCTGAATCAGATCAGCCACCAAGCCTTCGATATCGCCATCGTGCCGGTAACGACCGCACTATATCGATTACCGCCAAAAAGTTTTTTAGCGGCACATACATTTTTCCTGAAGCAAGGCGAGCGCTTGGATGTGGATGGTTTGCGCAAGCAAATGACGCTGGCCTCCTACACCCATGTGACACAAGTGCAAGCGCCGGGTGAATATAGCGTGCGTGGCGGCGTGATCGATTTATTTCCGATGGGCAGCAGCGTGCCTTACCGCATCGATTTGTTCGACAATGAAATCGAAACCTTGCGCACCTTCGATGTCGATACCCAGCGCAGTATTTATCCAGTTAAAGACGTGCGCTTGTTGCCGGCACGCGAATTCCCCTTGAATGAAACTGGTATCGCCAGCTTCCGCCAAAAATTCCGCGATCAATTCGATGGCGATCCCTCCAAATGCCAAATTTATAAAGATGTCAGCCATGGCATGGCGCCGCCCGGCATCGAGTATTACTTCCCTTTATTTTTTGACGAAACCGCTACGCTGATCGATTACCTTCCGGAAAATACGCAGCTGTGTTTGCACCACCGGGTATTGGATGCCGCCGATCAGTTTTGGCGCGATACGCGTTCACGTTACGAATTGCTGAGTGGCGACCGCGAGCGTCCGCTGCTACCGCCCGATCAATTATTTTTGTCCAGTGAGCAATTGTTTGCGGCGCTTAAACCCTTACCGCGGATCGAACTGCTAGCACCCGCTACGGAACTGCCTACCCACACCCACGCTTGCGCCACCAGCGCCCTGCCGCCGATTCATGTGGATCGCCGTGCCGAGCATCCGCTAAGCCAATTTCAGAAATTCTTGCAAAGCTTTGATGGCCGCGTGTTGATCGCGGCGGAAAGTCTGGGGCGACGCGAGACCATGGCGCAGTTCTTCGCCGAGCATGGCTTGAAGCCTACCTTGGCCGAAAGCTATGCGGCGTTCCAAAGCAGCGCCGATTCCTTGATGCTGGCCGCGCTGCCGATCGGCCAAGGCTTTATCCTGGCCGATGAAAAGATCGCGCTAGTCACCGAGAGCGAACTGTATGCGCAACAAGTGCGCCAAGCGCGGCTGCGCGAGGCACGCAAAACCACCAGCGAACACATGCTGCGCGATTTGTCCGAGGTGCGCGTGGGCGATCCAGTGGTGCATGAGGATCATGGCATCGGCCGCTATTTAGGCCTGATCGGCATGGACTTGGGCGAAGGCGAGACAGAATTTTTAGAGCTGGAATACGCCGGGGGCGATAAGTTGTTCGTGCCAGTAGCCAACTTGCACCTCATCAGCCGCTACAGCGGAGCCGCGCCCGAATCCGCACCGCTGCATAAACTCGGTAGCGGGCAATGGGAAAAAGCTAAGCGCAAAGCGCAGCAGCAAGTGCGCGACACCGCAGCAGAGTTACTGAATCTCTACGCCCAGCGTGCGGCACGCCAAGGCCATGCCTTCACCTTGAAGCCGCAGGACTACGAAGCCTTCTGCGCCAACTTTCAATTTGAAGAAACGCCTGACCAAGCCGCGGCGATTGGCGCCGTAATTCAAGACATGACTGAAGGTAAACCAATGGATCGTCTTGTGTGTGGCGATGTTGGTTTTGGCAAGACCGAGGTCGCTTTGCGTGCCGCCTTTATGGCCGTGGCCGATGGTGCGCAAGTGGCGATTCTGGTGCCGACTACATTATTGGCCGAACAACACTTCAATACCTTCTCCGACCGCTTCAGCGAGTGGCCAGTCAAAATCGCTGAGATCTCGCGCTTCCGCTCAGCCAAAGAACAAACCGAAGCCATCAAGTCGTTGGCAACCGGCGGCATCGACATCATTATTGGCACCCATCGCTTGATTCAAAAAGATGTGCAGTTCAAGAATTTAGGCTTGGTCATTATCGACGAGGAGCATCGCTTCGGCGTACGGCAAAAAGAGCGCTTGAAGGCGATGCGTGCCGAGGTGGATGTACTGACGCTGACCGCGACGCCAATCCCGCGCACCCTATCGATGGCGATGGAAGGACTGCGCGATTTCTCGGTAATCGCTACCGCGCCGCAGAAGCGGCTGTCGATCAAAACCTTCGTGCATGACTTTAGTGAGGGATTGATCCGCGAGGCGGTGTTGCGCGAATTGAAGCGTGGCGGTCAGGTGTATTTCCTGCACAACGAAGTCGAGACCATCGTCAACATGCAGGAAAAGCTGCAACAGATTTTGCCCGAAGCGCGCATCGCCGTGGCCCATGGCCAAATGCGTGAACGCGAACTCGAGCATGTGATGCGCGATTTTTACCATCAGCGCTTCAATGTGTTGCTGTGTACCACCATTATCGAAACTGGTATCGACGTGCCCAGCGCCAACACCATTATCATGAATAAGGCCGATCGCTTCGGCTTGGCGCAATTGCATCAGTTGCGCGGTCGTGTCGGGCGTTCGCACCATCAAGCCTATGCTTATTTACTGACCACGCCCGACAGCAAGCTCACACCTTCCGCCAAAAAACGTTTGGAAGCGATTCAGCTCATGGAAGACTTGGGGGTGGGCTTTCATCTGGCGATGCACGATCTGGAAATTCGCGGTGCCGGTGAAATGCTGGGGGATTCGCAAAGCGGCGAAATGCATGAGATCGGCTTCAATCTGTATACCGAGATGTTGAACAGTGCAGTGAAGTCGCTCAAGGCCGGCAAAGAGCCGGACATGGCCGAGCCTTTGCATGTCACTACGGAAATCAACCTGCACGTACCCGCCCTGCTACCGAACGACTATTGCGCCGATGTGCATGAGCGCTTGGTGCTGTACAAGCGACTCGCCCATTGCGAAAACCTGGAAGAACTCGATGGCTTGCACGAGGAACTGATCGATCGTTTCGGATTGCCGCCAGAGCAAACCAAGGCGCTACTTGAGACCCACCGCCTACGCATCCTATCCAAAGTCCTAGGGGTAACCCGCATTGACGCCAGCAGCGATGCAGTGACCTTGCAATTCATCAAGAATCCACCCATCGATTCAAGTCGGATTATTGCGTTGATTCAGCAAAAGAAACATTATCAATTAGCGGGACCGGATAAACTCAAAATCGCCACGCGTTCCGCCGATGTGGCTCGACGCACGCAATTGATCCAAGAAATTTTCCGCGAACTCACATCCTAAATCAGAAGCAATCCGATGTTCCTCATCATTCAAGGCGCCAACGTCGAAACCAACGATCTCAAGCAACTCGCCAAACTCTCCGGCGCTAGCGGTATCCAACAGACTTCGCCGAATGTGTTTCGTTTGGCCAAGGCCAGCCCGCATGCCGAGATCGAAACCTTCTGCGCCAAAGCGCAGCTTGATTTTGCCTTCGTGCCGGAAACCCAATCCCTGAGCCAGATTGGCTTGGTGGTGATGGATATGGACTCAACACTGATCAACATCGAGTGCATCGACGAAATCGCTGACCTGCTGAATTTAAAACCGCAGGTCGCGGCGATCACAGCATCCGCCATGCGCGGTGAAATCGATTTTCTAGCAAGTCTGACACAACGCGTCGCCCTATTTTCGGGGTTGGAGCAAAGCGCACTGCAACGCGTGTACGACGAACGCCTGCAACTCTCACCCGGTGCCGAACGTTTTCTCTCTACCTTGCAGCAACATAATATTAAAACCTCGTTAGCAACGGGTGCCTTCACTTTCTTCACCGATAAACTCAAACCCCGATTGAAACTGGATTACACCGCCGCCACTGCCCTCGAAGTCGTCGATGGCAAACTGACAGGCAAAATGCTGGGCACAATCGTCGATGCCCAAGGAAAAGCTGATCACCTAAAACACCTACGCGATCAACTCGGCTTAAAACGCGAACAAGTGATCGCCATCGGTGACGGTGCGAATGATCTCAAGATGCTCGGTGAAGCCGGTATTAGCATCGCCTACCATGCCCAGCCCGTGGTGCGCGCCCAGACGACTTACGCGATCAATTATTCCGGCTTGGATGCGGTACTAAACCTGTTTATTTAGCCACTCTCTAGCTGCACCGTACTCAACTATAGAAAATATTGATCGTCTTAGACTAAACCTATCCGGGGGTATCGCCGTTAAGGGTTATACAAGCGGCGAAAATGTTTCCCGCGGGAGGTGTGCGATGTTAATGATGAAAGATATGGGTACGGGCGAAACCGAGTCTATCGACGAATACGAGGAAGAAGCTATGTCTTCTGGCTGGAATCCGGCGATTGCCGATTTAATCCATCGTGAAATCGATCACCACGAAATCCTGCAAGCGGAGAGTCTTATGCCTTCGGATCTCGCCGATGTGGATGTGAACGACTTCATCGAGAAGATGTACCACTACATCGATTAGCGATTTTCGATTGAACGATCAGTCAGTGCGCTAAAACGCATTGGCTGACGGGCAATCCAAAAGCGGCTGGCATTGCGGTTTAGGTGACCGCAGCCAGCCGTTTTTCTTTTCCAACGCGGCTATGCCACCCCCTTCCCGCTGAGGTAAAATGTTACCTTTTTAAGGTAATTGCGCATGATTAAGGGTAGCCTGGTCGCACTCGTGACCCCCATGCATGAAGACGGCAGCTTGGATTGGGACCGTTATCGCGCATTGATTGAATTCCATATCGCTCAGCAAACCGATGGTCTGGTGGTGGTCGGCACGACCGGCGAATCGCCCACAGTCGATTTCGACGAACATTGCAAATTGATTGAAGTCGCCGTGCAAACTGCCAAAGGTCGCCTCCCAGTGATCGCTGGCACCGGTGCCAATTCAACGCGCGAAGCGATAGAACTCACCGCCAGCGCCAAAAAGGCCGGCGCCGATGCCTGCCTTTTAGTTGCCCCGTATTACAACAAACCGGGCCAAGAAGGCCTGTATCTGCACTTCAAAGCCGTTGCCGAAGCGGTAGATATCCCCCAGATCATCTATAACGTACCTGGCCGGACTGTTGCCGATATCGCCAACGACACGGCCCTGCGTTTAGCCCAAGTGACAAATATTGTTGGAATCAAGGACGCCACCGGCAATTTGCAACGTGGCACCGACCTGATTTTGCGCGCGCCCAAGGATTTCGCGATTTACAGCGGTGACGATGCCAGTGCATTGGCACTGCTACTGCTGGGCGGACATGGCATCATCTCAGTCACGGCCAACGTTGCGCCAAAATTGATGCATGACATGTGCGCCGCCGCCTTCAACGGCGAGCTTGAGGCAGCGCGCACCGCAAATGCGAAGCTTTTTGGCCTACACGACAAGCTCTTCGTTGAGGCTAACCCAATCCCGGTAAAATGGTGCGTACAGCGTATGGGGCTGATTGAAGCAGGCATACGCCTACCACTGACCCCGCTTACCGAGACCTTTCACACAACGCTGAATCAGGCCATGCAACAAGCCGACGTGAACGTTTAGAGTAGAATGTTGACCAATCTAGCGGACAATAAACCGATTGCAGAAGGATGGAGCGCGATGCGTACAGGCATAAAGAACTTAATTTTCATAGTCTTATCGATTAGTTTTCTGGGGGCTTGCTCACTTATTCCAGAATCTAAGAAGATCGATTACAAATCGGCTGGCAAGGCGCCAACGCTTGAGGTTCCGCCAGATTTAACTTCTGCCTCCGCTGATGACCGATTCGCTGTACCCGACACCAGTATTCGCGGTAGCGCCACATTTTCCGACTACAACAAAGATCGTACTGCCAGCCCGCAACGCGATGGAAAGAATTTGCTGCCTGAATTGTCCAATGCACATGTCGAACGCGCTGGCACCCAACGCTGGCTGGTGGTAAAAGCCATGCCAGACCAAGTTTGGCCGGTTGCCCGTGAGTTTTGGCAAGAGAATGGCTTCCTCATCAACAGCGAGAAACCTGAAGCCGGAATCATGGAAACGGATTGGGCGGAGAATCGCGCAAAAATTCCACAAGATCTCATTCGAAGCACTTTAGGCAAAGTGCTGGATGGTCTTTATTCCACCAGTGAGCGCGATAAATTTCGCACCCGACTCGAGCCGGGTAAAGAGCCTGGAACCACCGAAATTTACATTAGCCACCGCGGTATGTACGAAGTCCTCAAAGGCGGTGATGGCGGAACACAAACGATTTGGGAACCACGTCCCGCAGATCCAGAACTGGAAGCCGAGTTTTTACGCCGCTTAATGATGCGTTTTGGGGTTGAAGAAGCCCGCAGCAAAACGCTGATTGCTAACGCATCCTTGCAAGAACGCGCCCGATTGACCCGCCTTCCGGATAATGGCGGCAGCAGCTTGGCCGTTTTCGATCCATTTGACCGCGCCTGGCGCCGCACCGGATTAGCCTTAGATCGAGTCGGCTTTACCGTCGTCGATCGCGACCGTTCAAAAGGCATTTACTACGTTCGCTACATTGATCCGGAAAGCGATATCTACAATGGTGAAAAACCTGGATTTTTCTCAAAACTCGCCTTCTGGCGCGGCAGTGATAAGGACAAGGATAAGAATAAAAAAGAGCAATATCAGATTCATGTCGCCGATGCTGGTGAACAAAGCAAAATCTCCTTGTTTTCCAAAGATGGCACTGCGGATAAATCAGATACCGCCAACAAGATTCTCAATCTACTGTATGAGCAGTTGAAATAATCTACGATGCGCTTTGCCTGTTTGGGGAGCGGCAGCGAAGGCAATGCTCTGGTAGTCGAGGTCGGAAAAACCAGAGTTTTGCTGGATTGCGGCTTTAGCGTTAAAGAAACCGTTGCACGCTTGAGTCGGTTGGCTCTAGAACCAACCGACCTCAGCGCCATCGTTGTGACACACGAGCATGCCGACCATATTGGCGGCGTCAAGCGTCTATCCAATAAATTCAACATTCCGGTCTGGTTAAGTCATGGTAGCCATAGCTACCTCTCAAACTTAGACCAAACACCTGCTCAAGCCCATATTATCGATAGTCATGCGCGCTTCAGTATTGGCGATATCGAGATTTCGCCATTTCCAGTACCGCATGATGCCCGAGAACCGATTCAATTCGTGTTCAGCGACGGTCAACATCGCCTGGGGGTTTTGACCGATACCGGCATGATTACCCCACATATCACGCAAATGCTTTCCGGGTGCGATGGGCTCGTACTGGAATGCAATCATGATCGCGACCTACTGGCCAACGGCCACTACCCACCTAGCCTAAAACAGCGCGTTGCCGGCCGTTTCGGTCATTTGGACAACACCGCTGCTGCGGATCTACTACGCGGTATGGTTACCAGCAACATGAAACACATTATTGCAGCGCACTTAAGCCAGAAAAACAACCGGCCAGCGTTAGCACAGAGCGCATTGGCTACCGCCTTAAATTGCACGGAAGACTGGATTGGTATTGCCGATCAAAGGGATGGATTCTCTTGGCGCCATCTTGCGTGAGTTTTACGCACAACGACTATCCATAAACTAAAAAGCCGGCACAAGGCCGGCTTTTTAGCACTAACGTGTAACTAAATTACTTCTTCGCGCCACACTTGCCATCAGCAGGCTTAGCAGCAGCGTCAGCGGCTGGAGCAGCAGGAGCGGCTGGAGCAGCAGCAGCGTCAGCAGCAGGAGCGGCTGGAGCAGCAGCGTCAGCAGCAGGAGCGGCTGGAGCAGCAGGAGCTGGAGCAGCAGGAGCTGGAGCAGCAGCTTCAGCCTTAGGAGCTTCAGGAGCTGGAGCTTCAGATTTACCACAAGCGGTTAACGACAGAGCAGCGATCAGAGCGGCGAGTAAAGCAGAGTGTTTCATTTTTTTCCCTTTTCCGAGTTAAGACAATAACTATAATAGACTGAAATTCGGCCAATCTTTCCAAAAAGCGATCCCCGACCGACCGGCAAGATTATATCAACACTTGTAAATAATACTAGCCCCTTGCTTCGGAATTTCAAGGGCTTGGGGCATTACCAGCGCGGTCCAAGCAACCAGTTGTGCTAGACTCAATTGACCGACTTTTTTATCCTAATGTGTTCTTCTATGCTTCGGTTATTGCTTGTTCTACTTACGTTTCTCGCGCTAAGCATGGCGCCGTTAGCGCAAGCCGCAAATCATTTAGTGCGGCTGGGCGTACTCGCCCATCGCGGAAAAGCAGAAGCACTGAAATCGTGGGGCCCCACAGCGCAATATTTATCGCAACAAATTCCCGGCTATCAGTTCGTCATCGTCCCCCTGAGTAACGATGACATTGGTCCCGCCGTTGAATACAACGAACTTGAATTTGTGTTGACCAACCCAGGCTCTTACGCAGAATTAGAATTTAGTTTTGGGATCACCCGCATCGCGACACTCAAGAACAAATCACCGCTGGGAGCTTATAGCGTATTGGGCGCCGTTATTTTTGCGCGTGCCGATCGCCAAGACATCCAATCCTTAGCTGACTTACGTGGCAAACGCTTTATGGCCGTCCATGAGAATGCGTTTGGCGGATGGTGGCTGGCGTGGCATGAAATGAAACACCAAGGTATCGATCCCTACCAAGACTTTTCACTACTCACCTTTAACGGCTTTCCGCAAGACAATATTGTTTACGCAATCCGTGATGGCAAAGTTGATGCGGGCACGGTGCGTACCGACTTACTCGAAAGCATGGCTTTTTCCGGAAAAATTCAACTGAAGGATTTTCGGGTGCTCAATGCGCAGCACGCGGAAAATTTCCCTTACTTGTTAAGCACACCGCTGTATCCCGATTGGGCGTTCGCGACATTACGCCATACACCGGATGAATTAGCGCAACAAGTCGCGATTGCGCTGCTCAAAATGCAACCCGGCCATCCTGCCGCCCAAGCGGGCGGTTATGTTGAGTGGACCGTACCGTTGGATTATCACAGTGTGCAGCAACTCATGCAGGAATTACGCGTCGGCCATTACATTCACTATGGCAAATTGAGCCTTATCGATCTCGCTAAACAATACTGGATGGGGATTGCCGCTACGTTACTCGCTATAATTATTCTGACTAGCGCATATCTCTATACCTTGCACCTGAATCGTCGCTTATCACACACAATGAAACATTTGGAAGAAGAAATTTCACAACGTCAATGCATCGAGAAAGATTTGCTTCGCACCCGCGATAACTTGGAATGTCGCGTTGCAGATCGTACGGCCGAGCTCGCACGGATCAATGAAGAACTCGAATCGCGCGTAGCACATCGAACTGCGCAATTACTTTCGGCCATGCAACGTCTCGATGCTGAAATGAAAACCAAGCACGAGCAAAGTGACACAATACCTCCCGGCTGAAACAGCCAATTAGTTTTTATGCACTTTGCTCACTGCGCATGCACAATCGCAATTTCATCCAACTGTGTGGTGTAATGTTGACTCACCCGCTCGCGACGCATGCGCCAATTCTTATCCCAGCCTTCACCCAATAAACGTACGCTGTGGCTGCCCATTTTTGCATTGATGCTGTCAACAGTGCTCATTAAAGCATTCGATCGAGCTTGCGCCACGGGGTCGTCGAACAAGGTACGCGGACGCTGCGCCATGGGAATCAACCCCGTTAGCACAACACCTACCTTTTGATAGGCGAATCCAGGCCGATAAATCTGCTGCAAACCAGCCTGCGCGGCAGATACTAGCTGTCGCGTGTCTTCGGTGGGTGATGCCAGCGGCACAACCAATCCGCGCTGATATTGCGCTGCATCCGTTTTAAAAGGACTCGTCCGAATAAAAACCTGTAACGCCCCGGCCAACGAAGCTTGGCGCCGCAGTTTTTCCGCAGCCCGCGTCACATAAGCGGTCATCGCTTGCTGCAAAGATTCCAACGTATAGACTGCACTGCCAAACGAGCGCGAGACCATAATTTGTTGCCGTGGTGGCGTGATCATCTCTAATGCAAGGCAAGCTTCGCCATTGAGTTCTGCCACAGTGCGCTCTAAAACCACTCCAAATTGTGCGCGAATAATTTTTGGCGCGGCGCGCTGAAGATCCAGTGCGCTGACAATTCCCATCCGCGACAAATGTTCCGCCGTGCGCGCGCCAACACCCCAAACTTCCCGCACATCGATCTGTGCTAACAACGTCTCACGGACTGCTACCGGCAGGTTAGTAAAGTCGCACACACCGACATATTCCGGCCGTTTCTTCGCTACATGATTGGCGAGTTTGGCCAAGGTTTTGGACGCACCGATACCCACACACACCGGCAAGCCGATCCACTGTTTAATGGTGGCTCGAATGCGCTGGCCATAATCGCTGAATTGAATATGCTTAAAACCACTCAGATCAAGAAAGCATTCGTCGATAGAATAAATTTCCTGTTGCGGGCTGAAGCTGGCCAGCACGTTCATGACGCGATTGGAGATATCCGCATACAACGTATAGTTGGAAGAAAAGGCAATGATGCCATGCTGTCGCGCAAGCGCTTTGAGTTGAAACCAAGGCGCCGCCATTTTGACGCCCAGCGCCCTAACCTCTTGCGAGCGTGCAACCACGCAGCCATCATTATTGGAAAGCACCACCACCGGACGATTCTCCAGCCAGGGCTGAAACAAGCGCTCGCAAGAAACGTAAAAATTATTACAATCGACCAGGGCAATGGCTTGGCTAGACATGACGTTACAAAACCGAGACGCGATGAATGGACCAGCGCACCACACCCCAAACTGTCAACTCTTGCTCCGCACCAACGACGATATCGTGATAGGCTGGATTAGCCGAGTGCAACACATAACCTTGCGGCGTGTGCAGCAACTGCTTCACCATGAATTCGCCATCGACCACTGCGATCACCACGCTTTCATGCGCAGCTTGCAGCGCGCGATCCACCACCAATAAATCGCCATCGGAAATACCCAAACCACGCATCGAGTCACCGCTGACGTGCAGAAAAAAAGTCGCCTCTTGGTGCTGTATCAAATACGTATCCAGGCTGATGCGGCCGGAGACATAATCATCGGCCGGCGAAGGAAATCCTGCCGGCACCGCGCGCCCCAGCAAAGGACCGGCAACACGCAGCAATGCCGCAGCATTCTCAGCAGGGACTAATCCCCGCTGGAAAGAAACACTGCTTTCCAGTTCAAGTTGAGCGCCCATGGAATTAACTTCGATATTTGCGGATCAAGCCGACGACCACACCAAACAGTTCGAGTTGGCCGCGCGGACGAATCACGGGGTAAGCAGGATTGGCAGGACGTAACAGGTACTTGCCGCGCTCCATATCCAGCGTCTTAATGGTGAATTCGTTATCCACGATGGCGACCACAATATCGCCAGCTTGGGCGGCAACGCGCTGCTCCACCACCGCAATATCGCCGGAAAAAATTCCGGCATCAATCATGGAGTCGCCTTTCACTGGTACTAGCGTGGTATGCGAAGGCTTGGGAATCAAGTAAGCATCGACTGCAAATGCCTCAACACCTGCCTCGCCTGCATGATCCGGTGTACCGGCCGGCACGTGAAATGCCGCCAACGAACGCTCAAAAAAATGTGCCGTCGGTACCCACATAGCATCTGGCGTACGATCCAAGAAACCAGCCTCGCGTAAACGGTTCAATACCTTTGAGACTGCGGAACGCGAGGCTAAGCCCAACACCTCGCACAGCCGGTTATACGACGGCAGGCTATGCCATGCAGCGTAATAATTTTGCAGTAAACCTAAGTATTCGGCGTCTTTGGTCGATTCAGTCATGGCATCGCTAAGTGAACATTTGTTCTCTAGCAATATAGAGAACAAATGTTCTCGCGTCAACCGGAACAACGCTTGAGCAACAGGCGAAAAAAAACAGGGGCGTTTCCGCCCCCGCTTTTATTGACGCTACCGCTTGTAACTTAGTCGTAGGTACGACGACGCGTCGGCGCCGTTGGGCGACGGCTATCGCTACGGAAACCGCTGTTCCAAGCTGGCGCTGCTGCGGCAGAACGGTCTCCCGTAACGCGTGGCGTCACTTTACGGGCGCCATCGAAACGTTCATTTGAATGGGCCGCTGGAGCACGGTTGTCTGCGAAACGATCATTCGAACGCGCTGCCGGTGCGCGATTGTCTGCGAAGCGATCATTGGAACGCGGTGCTGCGGAACGATTATCTGCAAAACGGTCATTCGAACGCGCTGCTGGAGCACGGTTGTCTGCAAAGCGGTCATTGGAACGCGGTGCCGATGAACGATTATCCGCAAAGCGGTCATTCGAGCGCGGAGCACGATTATCCGAGAAACGTCCGCCTGGCTTAGCGCCACCGTTGTTGAAACGTGGGCGCGAAGATTTTTCTGCGCGGGCGGTCGGCTCTAAACCGGCGATCACATCGATGCGCACTGCATGACCGGTATAACGCTCAATATTGCGCACTAAATGTTTTTCGCTATGGTTCACCAGCGTCACGGCAAA
The DNA here is from genome assembly GCA_024641855.1 of Betaproteobacteria bacterium. GTDB lineage: Bacteria > Pseudomonadota > Gammaproteobacteria > Burkholderiales > Thiobacteraceae > RBG-16-58-11. The sequence continues at coordinate 18,388 of JAHECG010000044.1, forward strand.
ACCCGTACGGCCTGCACGACCGGTACGGCCGATACGATGCACGTAGTCTTCCGCCTGGCGCGGCAAATCGAAGTTAATCACGTGGGTAATACCGGCAACGTCGATACCGCGCGCCGCCACATCGGTGGCGATCAAGATACGGGTGCGGCCATCACGCAAGCGCTGCAAGGTACGCGTGCGTTTGCTTTGCTGCATATCACCATGCAATGCATCCACGGCAAAACCTTGGGCGAATAAGTTCTCGGCCAATTCTTCCGCGCCACGTTTGGTGGCGGTGAAGATCACGGCTTGTTGCAATTCGGTATCGCGCAATAAAGCGTCGAGCAATTTATGTTTGTGGCTGAAATTGTCGGCGTACAACATGCGTTGATCAATGCTGGCTTCTTGCTGTGTAGGCTTCGCAACTTCAATGCGCTGCGGATCGCGCGTCAACTGACGTGCCAAGCTACCAACCACACCGTCCAGCGTCGCGGAGAACATTAAGGTTTGGCGCGTGGCCGGCGTTTTATCCACAATCGTTTGGATGTCGTCGATAAAGCCCATATCCAACATGCGATCGGCTTCATCCAAAATCAGCACTTCCAAACGCGAAAATTCGATGCGGCCGCTTTGCATGTGATCCATCAAACGGCCCGGTGTTGCAACCACGATATCCACTGCATCGCGTAGGCCACGCAATTGCTGCGCATACGGCGAACCGCCGACCAAACAGACCGTGCGCAGACGATTCGCGCCACGACCATAAGTAATGGCGGCTTTTTCGACTTGCAGCGCCAATTCACGCGTCGGCGTTAATACCAGCACGCGTGGGCCTTTGCCAGGTACAGTCGAAGGCTGCGCCAAACGCTGCAGACTCGGCAACAAGAATGCCGCAGTCTTGCCGCTACCGGTATGCGACGACACCAGCAAATCGTGACCAGCAATTGCGGCCGGAATCGCAGCGCTTTGCACGGCGGTCGGCGCGGGATAACCGCTGGATTCGATTGCTTTAAGAATAGACGGGTTTAAACCCAAATTACTGAAACTCATGAGACATCCTTTTCTGATCGGCAGGCGCTAGCAGGCATGCCAATAGGTTACGGCTCACCACACTGGCGAGACGGACAATTGCGACGCATGGCCAAAAGGCTTAAACGGCGCGCGGACATCGGCGCCAACCGAATGCCGTTACATCATCAGAAAGGGAGTCTTTCGATGCGGCTCTATAGAGCTAAGGTCGGGGACGATGGGGCTGTGACTACAGTCCCGGAACATATTCACCGAAGGAATCGGCAAATCATCACTGCTGCAAAGCACAACGACGCGCATCTTACGCGAAACGGTCACACAATGCGAGTATTATTTTTTTCTAATATACTTTTTGCTGGATTAGCGCGAAATATCAGGGCTTTGCGGGCGGAGGCACGGCAACCGGGGCAGCCACCGGCTTTTGCGGCTCTAGAATCTGGAAGAACACTTCATCCTGCTTGATCATGCCCAGCTCGCTTCGTGCGCGCTCTTCGATGGCTTCGTAGCCAGTCTTGAGGTCTTTCACCTCGGCATCCAGCGAGGCGTTACGCGCCTT
>JAHECG010000044.1:20051-24089 GCA_024641855.1 Betaproteobacteria bacterium
GTGACATGGCCTTTGTCATCCAAAATCTTCTTCAGCGCGTGGAACACTTCCGCACCATAACGCAAGGCTTCGCGGAAGCTCTGCGCGCCAACGGGGATGATCATAAATTCTTGCATGTCGATACTGTTGTTCGCGTGCGCACCGCCATTGATGATGTTCATCATCGGCACCGGTAACTGCATCTGCCCTGCCCCACCCAGATAGCGATACAGCGGCAAGCCGGATTCTTCCGCAGCCGCTTTAGCGACTGCCAGCGATACTGCGAGAATGGCATTCGCGCCTAAGCGCTCTTTATTTTCAGTGCCATCCAATTCGATCAAAGTACGATCAATGAAAGTTTGCTCTTCAGCATCCAACCCGATAATCGCTTCGCAGATTTCGGTGTTCACATTCTCTACCGCACGCAACACGCCTTTGCCGTTGTAGCGTTGCTTATCCCCATCACGTAGCTCGATGGCCTCTTTGCTACCAGTAGACGCGCCTGATGGCACTGCGGCACGACCAATCACGCCCGACTCCAACAATACATCGGCTTCCACGGTGGGATTGCCACGTGAATCTAAAATTTCTCTTGCGATCACATCAACGATTGAGCTCATTTTTTATCCTAGCTATTCATTAATTCAGTTTCGATAAAACCCGTTTGCTTCACCAACGCATCGATCGACTTCAGCGTCGCGAGCAATTCCTTCATGCGCGGCAAGGGCCAAGCATTTGGACCATCCGACATTGCCACTTCCGGATTAGGATGGGTCTCCATAAAAATTCCTGCGATCCCCGTTGCAACAGCAGCACGCGCCAGCACCGGCACAAATTCACGCTGACCGCCGCTCTTGGTGCCCTGCCCGCCTGGCAACTGCACCGAATGCGTAGCATCAAATACCACCGGGCAACCAGTGTCGCGCATCACCGCTAAAGAGCGCATGTCCGATACCAGATTGTTGTAGCCAAAGGACACGCCGCGTTCGCACACCATAATCGTGTCCGCACCACCATTCGCCGCCTTGGCTTTATCCACTACATGTTTCATATCCCACGGCGCCAAAAACTGCCCCTTCTTGATATTGGCTGGCTTACCACTCATGGCCACCGCTTGAATAAAATCCGTTTGACGGCACAAAAACGCGGGGGTTTGCAGCACATCCACCACCGCGGCGACATCCGCGATTTCTTCGATGGCATGCACATCGGTCAACACCGGCACACCGATTTGGCGTTTTACTTCGGCCAGAATGTTTAAGCCCTCTTGCATTCCCAAACCGCGAAACGAAGAACCGGAACTGCGATTGGCTTTATCAAACGACGATTTGTAAATGAATGGAATACCCAACTCAGCACAAATTTCTTTCAACTGCCCCGCAGTATCTAATGCCAATTGTTTCGATTCGATGACACATGGGCCAGCAATCAAAAAAAACGGTTGATCCAGCCCGACTTCAAAACCACACAGCTTCATTAAATATCTTTCTTAGGCGCGGAAACGGCCGCAGCGGACGTCGCACCAGCGCCTTGATGCTGGCTTCCGTGATGCTTCACTGCGGCGTAAATAAACGATGAAAACAATGGATGGCCATAGCGCGGCGTAGATGTGAATTCCGGATGGAACTGCACTGCCATAAACCACGGGTGACTCGGCAATTCGATCATCTCGCACAAATGCTCTTCACCCAAGGAACGGCCACTCACTTTCAAGCCAGCCTGCTCTAGTTTTTCCAACAAGGTATTGTTGACTTCATAACGATGGCGATGACGTTCAACAATCGTATCTTGACCATAAACCGTGCGCGCCAAACTTCCTGCTTCGAGTTTGCATGGTTGTCCACCGAGACGCATGGTGCCACCCAGATTTGATTTTTCCGAACGCTGCTCAACCGCACCGGTGCGATCCAGCCATTCGGTAATCAGCGCTACCACGGGGTATTGCGTATCTGGGTCGAACTCAGTGCTATGCGCGCCGCCCATGTGCGCCACATCGCGCGCGTATTCGATCACGGCTAATTGCATGCCGAGACAAATACCCAAGTATGGCACTTTATGTTCGCGCGCAAAGCGGATGGCTTTAATCTTGCCTTCCACACCACGCTTACCGAAGCCGCCGGGTACCAAAATCGCATCCATACCGGCCAGCGCGGATAAATCGCCGCCCTCTAGCGATTCGGAATCGATGTAGTGAATCTTCACCTTAGTTTTGGTATGCATGCCGGCATGAATCAGCGCTTCCGACAACGATTTATAAGACTCGGTCAGATCGACATATTTTCCAACTAGCGCGATATCGGCAGTGTGCTCAGGGTGTTCTTTGTCGTAAATCAACTGATCCCACTTCGAAAGATCGGCCGCCGGCGGATTGAGTTCCAACTTGCGGCAGACGATTTCATCCAAATGCTGATCAAACAAAATGCGCGGAATTTTATAAATGCTATCGACATCGATGGCGGAAATAACCGCTTCTTCCGGCACATTGGTGAACAGCGCAATCTTGCGGCGCTCATCCGCCGGTAAGGGTCGGTCGGCACGGCACATCAGCACATCCGGTTGAATACCGATCTGGCGCAACTCTTTGACCGAGTGCTGGGTCGGCTTGGTTTTGATTTCGCCGGCGCTCGGAATATAGGGCACCAGCGTTAAATGAATAAAGCAGGCACTGGCACGGCCATCTTGGATCGCCATTTGACGAATCGCTTCCAGAAACGGCAACGACTCGATGTCACCCACCGTACCGCCGATTTCGACCACAGCGACTTCAGCATCGCCAGCACCAATCCGCACGAAATTTTTAATCTCGTCGGTAATGTGCGGAATGACTTGCACCGTTCCACCGAGATAATCGCCACGGCGCTCTTTTTTGATCACGCTCTCGTAGATTTGACCGGTGGTGAAATTATTGCGCTTGGCCATTTTGCTGCTGACGAAGCGCTCATAATGGCCAAGGTCAAGGTCGGTTTCCGCACCGTCTTCCGTCACGAACACTTCGCCGTGCTGGAACGGGCTCATGGTGCCGGGATCGACGTTGATATACGGATCCAGCTTGAGCAGGGTGACTTTGATACCGCGGGTTTCGAGGATGGCGGCAAGGGAGGCGGCAGCGATTCCCTTACCTAAAGAAGATACGACACCGCCTGTGATGAATACGAATTTAGTCATTTGGAAATATTTGGAACAGACGGGAAGACATGATACCGCAAAAGGCCTCCCCATCGGCGAACAATGTTCAAGTTTGTTGCTCTTAAAGACGTTATCAAAATACCCCTACTAAATAATTTGCTAATATAGATTTTTGTGGGATAATAAGAACCATTATCATTTAACTAACGATGCGTAACCCCACCATGAGCACATTAGCGAATTTGAAACCGGGCCAATCCGGCGTTATTCAAGCCATTCACTCCGAGCAGGCCTTGTATTACCGTTTAGCCGCCATGGGTTTTCGCATCGGCAAAACCATCGAAGTCGTACGCAGCGCCCGCTTCTCCGGCCCCCTGCATGTACGCGTCGGTTCCACCGACATCATGCTGCGCCGCAACGAAGCGCAACACATTGAATTAGTAGCTGCTTAACACCTCATGAGACGCGTCGCCCTCTTGGGTATGCCGAATACCGGCAAATCCACTTTTTTCAATCGCATCACTGGCGCCTCGGCGCGCGTCGGCAACTGGCCTGGCGTGACCATCGACCTCATGGGCGCCAAAGTGTTAATGGGCGGCGAAATGGTCGAAATGGTCGACCTCCCCGGCATTTATGATTTGCACGGTTTCTCCGACGACGAACAAGTCGTACGCCACTTTCTCGAAAACAACGCCATCGATTTAGCGTTGATCATTCTCAATAGCTGCCAATTGGATCGCCAACTCAGCTTGGCCTTACAACTCAAGCAACTCAACTTGCCCTGCCTGCTGCTGCTGAATATGGCGGACGAGGCCAAACGCTTCGGCGTCACCGTCGATGCCGCCAAGATGGCGCAGCAACTCGATCTACCCGTCATGATGATGAGCGCCAAATACGGTGAAGGCTACAAACCCGCTTTCGACGCCATTACCC
>JAHECG010000045.1:0-19940 GCA_024641855.1 Betaproteobacteria bacterium
ACCATGTCGATTGAAGAAATTGCTGCCAATATTTTGCATCAAACGGGATCCTGATTACCCATCAGGCTCAGCCACTGTTGCACTACAGAGATACTGAGAAAGTAAATTCTTTAACCGCAAAGGACGCTAAGGTTCGCAAAGGAACCCCGATTCCTGTCGCTTTTCTTTGCGAACCTTAGCGTCCTTTGTGGTTCATACTTTCCAGTTTTGTTTGTGACCCTGGGGTGCATAGGTGCATTCATCATCACCCCCACCCTCGGCAAGAATGTCGGCAACCAAGGCTACCTCTTATTCTGACGCACCCGCTCAAACAAACAGATAGCAACCGCAGCCGCTACATTCAAAGATTCTATTTTTCCAGGCATGGGAATGGTGATTTGGCAATTCGCTTTTTCCAGCAACGCAGGCGACAACCCCGCGCCTTCATTACCAAACAGGAAGGCGACTGGGCCGGTGAGGTCAATATCGTAGAGCGATTGCGTCGCACTCAAGGTCGTAGCAATCACCGTTGCGCACGTGGCTGCTACTTCGGGCAAGGCCTGCTGTTCGTGGATCGCCAGCACGAAATGCGCACCCATACCGGCACGCAAGGCCTTGGGTGACCACGCTTCGGCACAGCCTTGAGACAAATACACCGCATCCACACCTGCCGCCGCCGCACTACGCAGAATGCTGCCGAGATTGCCCGGATCTTGGATGTTCTCCAATAGCACGCCACACACACTGGCTTGCGCTAAAGGTTGGGGAATATCCAGCAAACCCAAAATTCCGGTGGGATGCTCCACCGGAGACAACTGATCGAATAAGGCCGCACTCAATACCATGCGCGGCGTATCCTCAAAGCGCGCCACGCATTGTGCAATTTCCGGCAGCGCCTCAGCATCCGCGCGCAGCACCAGCAAACGCAACTGGCCACCACTATCCGCCAACGCCGTCAACAAGTGCACACCATCCAGCAGCGTTTGTCCCTGTTTGCGGCGCTCGCGGCTCGACCCGGCAATTTTTTTCAGCAGTTTGTATTGCGGATTATCGGTAGAGCTGATTTGTTTGACGGAACCCAGCGGCATCTATTTACATTCACCAACTGAAATAGCGGCACAGACATGCCCGTCGGTCCAAGTTGCCTCATCCAGGCGCGCGCCTAGCAGCGTCGCACCGCTCAACTGTGCGCCCTGTAAATCAGCATAGCGCAAATCGGCATTACTCAAGTCGGCATACAACAAGTTTGCGGTGACGAGATTTGCGCCGACTAATTTTGCTTGAGACAAATTCGCAAAACTCAAATCACTACTCGAAAGATTCGCATAAGATAAATTGCTTTGATCGAGATTTGCGGCATTGAAATGCGTACCCGTCAGTATTGCACTTGCCAGGTTAGCGCCCTTGAGCCAAGCACCATTTTTATCACAACCCCGCCAATCTACCTTTGCCCCAACCGGTTTTGAACAAGCCACATTGGGGCCATGCAAATCTACTTTAATCGGGTTCACCGGCTTCAATTTAAACGTCGCATAGACGGCCAAACCGAGCAAGATCAACAACAGAATACCAATCCCAATAAAACGATCGGGACGATGTTTAAAAGAGTCTTCTAGATCGGCATGCAGTTGCCGCAATCGAGTCCATTCCAGGTTCTCAGCTTGCACTCTACGCTCCGTGCCTCGACGATTTTGAGCGGCTAAGCTTGTGTCGTGCGGGCTGCGCCGATCACGCTTGTGTCGTTCATCCATCCAACGCAAAGCAGCGGCGCGACGTTCGCTGACCCAGTCCAACGGCGCGTCGGCTGAACCCACGACGCGATATTTAATGCCGCCGATTTTGGGGCGCAACTCCGGTATGGCATCAAGTGGCGCCCAGAACACTTGATCACTACTCGCCTCATCCGTCGCCTGAAAACGACCCAATAACCAATCGCGACTAATCAGCTTTGAAGGAAATGGCCCAGAAATTTCAGTGCCGCGCCGAATGTACCAGAGCGTTTGTAATTTCATACAAGCACCCCGTGCTGAGCAAGTTGAAGTAAGTTAAAGGTTGGCATACGGGCTACAGTCTAACGCGAAGCGGAAGCTGTGCAAATCGCAGAAATGAATTTAAGCCGTTTTTCCAGAGCCCTGTGGCAAGGCACGGCTGACACGCGCCACAATTTCCTTGAATTTTTGATATTGCTGCTCATTCAATTGACCGCCATTGCTGCCACGGCAGTCGCCATAAATGAGGCCAAAGGGCTTTGCCCCCACAAAGACCGAGTGCGCAAAAAATTCACCACGGCCAATAATCCGTAAAAGATCAGCGGTAATATACGCCTGTAAATTATTTTTATTTTGCGCATGTAGCCAAACACCCTGCGGTTTCTGTAGTAAATATGCAAACAAGTTATGCGAGCTGAGTCCGATCTCAAATTTTGCAAAGGGCGTGTCCGCTGCGGCTCCGACGCAAAGTCGTCCGCGCAATGCTTGACCATCAGGCACACGTAACGCAAGCACTACTCGACTCAAACCAGCTTCGGTTTGTAACGCCTGCATCGCCCAGCGCATCAACTCTTGTGTCGAGCTAAACTGCGCGGGCATAGCCGTCGGTTTGGCTGCCGGTTCAGCCAGCAGCGGCAACCAACGTGCAGCAGGTGGGGCGCCATACCATTGCCAAGCACGTGCCGCCAACACAGCGATACGATGGATGCGACCATTCGCATCGTCGACAGAAAGGTGTAATAGCGCAGCAACCTCCGCCATATCCTGCTCCAAAATTTGACCATGCCAGCCAAACTCCGCATGCCGCGCCACAGCCGCAGCAAGCTGTACATTTCTAACCCTGACAGATTGGGCGTTATCTGGATTGGTTAAAGACAACATCAAATCCGGTAACTTTATGGCCTGGGAAATAGCGTCGTACAATGCCTGCAAATCGAAACCGATCAATGCTTGCTGTGCTGACGCCGTGCCATCGGGATCGCGCCGAATCGCTTCGGTGAGTTTTTCAGCCAGCTCCGGCGCGACTAAACAAAGGTACTGCTCTGCAAAGTCATTAATGGCCGCCGCAATATAAATCTCCTCCGATTCCATATCCACTCGGTGAATCGCCCAGTCACGCGCCTGACAAGCCGCATGATGTGCCCGCGACAAGGCACGGCGCAGTTGCAGCAGACCTTTGGGATTGTCTTTGAATTGGTCTTCAACAATTTTTGGGTTCGCAAAGCGCTCGAAGAACGGCTTCGCTCCAAACATCATGACTGCATGCTCGATGGTCGTAATCTCACTGCTGAGTCGACTACGTTTACGCATACTGATCGCACGTAAAACATTCATCGTAAAAAACGGATCATGCAATACGATGTCACTAATATCTTGCGGTGAAGCACGCTCGCCACGGATTGCCTGCTTAGCAAGCTCGTCTGCCGTTTTGGCCAGCACAGGGAAATCTGTATGGCACAGACGGCTAACCAATTCTTGTACCTGTGTCTGTGCGACCGCGGTTAACTGATGATGCTGCATTACAATCGCCACAAATAAAGTTGAGTACGACCGAGGTCCTGCAATTCGATGACAGCGCTCGGCGCCACACCGGGTATGCTAAATCGATAGCTGATCAACACACTGCCAGGGCGCATTTCACGCTGTGCTTTTTTCCACAAATCAGGCATCGGTACCGGTGAGAGATAAGCAAAAACGACATCGTAGGCACTCAGGTCATGGTGCCAGAAATCGCCCCAAGCAATCGCGGCATTGGATTGAAACAAGGTTCGCAACTTGCCGATCAAACTCGGCAGGGGTGCCGATTCTATCCCCTTGAAGTGACAATCACGCCGTAGGCGTGCCAGATAATTCACCCACCCACCCAACCCAGAGCCCAGATCAATACAACGCAAACCGGAGCGGTTCGGCAATTGCATGGCAACCGCTCGCCATACTTGGCGCCGCGATAAATACAAAGGAACTTGCGTGGTGAAAGTGCTCCAGTAGAACAACACTAAGCTGATAAAACCTGCCAAATACCATCCGGCTGCGAGATGGAGACTTTGGGTCAACACCACAACCGGCATAAATAAGGCTTGTATAAACAACCACCAAACCGGCATACGCAATCGATTACTGATGACGACCACCAAAACTGTTTCCAGAAATAGTGCCGCACCGAAACTGAAAGGCAACTGCCAAGTGTGCGCTAACCATCCCACAAACCCGCACAAGCCCAACGCCAGCAGATGCGCAAAGACAGCCAGCGCAATCGGTGGAACGCGCTTCGGCATCAGCCGCATGTACTCAATGGGCCGGTGTCGTTGCGGAACCAACGGGAGCATTTTTGATTTCAACCTGACTGACATCTTGATTGCGCACAGCTTCTTCGGTTTGTTTGTTCATCACAATAATGCTGATGCGGCGATTCGTGGGATTCAGCGGATCGACTTTATCCGAAAGCACTGCCGATCCTAAACCGACCACACGCAAAATTTTACCGTCCTCGATCCCACCCGCCACCAACTCACGCCGACAAGCATTAGCTCGATCCGAAGACAGTTCCCAGTTGCTGTAACCACGATCGCCACCGGAATAAGGTGCCGCATCGGTGTGCCCGGAAAGGCTAATGCTATTCGGCACAGCATTCAGCACATGGGCTATTTCCGCAAGAATTTCTTTGACATACGGCTGCAGCACGGCGCTACCACTATTAAACATGGGGCGATTTTTTTCATCGGTTATTTGGATGCGCAATCCTTCGGCCGTAATTTCAATTTTGATTTGATTTTTAAACTGCTTGAGCGCGCCTTGCGATTTGATTTTCTCGTCCAGTTTCTTTTTCAATTCTTCCAGTTTGGCTTTTTCCTGGCGAATGGCTTCAGCCTTTGCCGCCTCCAAGTTGATTGTGCTTTTTTTAGAAGGGGTATTGGTACGCTGCACTGCACCACTTTTGCGTGAAATATCCTTACCACCACCTTTGACCACACTAGACGAGTCCCCGGAACCAGAACCGCCGCCCAAAGCTACTTTCAAGGGGGTTTTAAAGAACTCCGAAATACCGTCCAAATCGCTTTTTCCAGCAGAACCCAACAACCACATCAATAAAAAAAACGCCATCATCGCGGTAACGAAGTCTGCATAAGCAATTTTCCAGGCGCCGCCATGGTGTCCGTGGCCGCCCTTCTTAATGCGGCGGACAATAATCGGTCGTTGCGAGTCATCACTCATGATGGATTACTTATTCTTACGTTGCTTCACTTCATCTTCCAATTCGATGAAGCTTGGACGCTCAGTGGAATACAACACTTTGCGCCCAAACTCAACCGCCACCTGGGGCGCATATCCATTCAAACTGGCGAGCAAAGTGACTTTAATACACTGATAGTACTTGGTGGACTCATTCAGCTTGAACTCCAACACATTGGACAGCGGTCCGACAAATCCATACGCGAGCAAAATACCCAAAAATGTTCCTACCAAGGCATGCGCAATCAAAATCCCTAATTCCGCAGGTGGTATCCCCACCGATTCCATCGTATGCACCACCCCCATGACCGCCGCCACAATACCGAATGCAGGCATTGCATCGCCAACTTTAGCGACAGCATTGACGGGGATTTCGCCCTCATGATGATGTGTTTCGATCTCGTTATCCATCAAGTTCTCAATTTCAAACGCATTCAAACTGCCGCTAACCATTAAGCGTAAATAATCGGTAATGAATTCTAGGGTATGGTGATCGGCAGTCACGGCTGGATATTTCATGAACAAAGGACTCTCATGTGGAGTTTCGACATCGTTCTCGATGGACATCAAGCCTTCTTTACGTACCTTAGATAAGATCTCATACAGCAAGCACAGTAATTCCATATACAGTGCTTTGGTATAACGCGAGGACTTAAAAATTTGTGGTAGCGCTTTAAGCGTCGCCTTCATCGGCTTACCGCCATAAGCCACGACAAAAGCACCGGCCGCGGCACCACCAATCATTAGAAATTCTACGGGTTGCAGCAGTGCAGCGAGGTGCCCACCAGCGATGACAAAACCACCTAATACCGAACCTAAAACGGCGATATAGCCAATGATGACATACATGAATTCAGTGCCTCGTTAATAACTAAATGCGGAATGGGATTAGCAATACGCATTACTACACAACATACGAGATACGAAGCACTCAACTCCAAAGTGGCGACGTAGCTATACCCTGGGTATAACTACGTCAAATAATGCGTGGTCTTTAGCCTAGATCAGGAACTTACCGAGGAGAGCGACAAATACATTGATTAATCCGATACTTAGGTTAACACCGATCAGAACGCGCAGTTGTGCTAACGCGGCGCCGGCTGCCTTCCAGTCCTGCGCGGCAACGCCCTGTTGTAATCGCTTAAAACCCGCGAAATACACATGACCGAAGATCAACATCATCACGACACCAAGGGCCAACATCAAATGGATATGCCAGCCGACGACCGAAAATCCGCCATACCTGACAATTAAATACAGTCCACTACCGAGTAAACTCGCCACCGACAACCAGACCCACGGGAAAAATCGCTTGAAGGTTGCCGCCCACAGCGGTAAACGCTGCGCTGGTTCCAAGGTTTGAACCGCCGCTGGGCGTAACGCCATATAAGCGAAAAACATCCCGCCAATCCAGATGACAACTGCTAATACATGCAACAAAATTGCGATGCGTTGATCCATGAGAACCCCTTAACGTTAAGATACAAACATTTTCACCACAGAGATCACAAAGCACACAGAGATAAAATCTACTAAAGCAAAAGGCAGTGGGCTATGCAGATCTCTTAGCTCTTATGTTTTCTCTGCGCGCTCTGTGGTGTGTTAATTTTGTTTATCCTAAGAGATTTAGCACCCGCGCTACCGGCGCAAAGCTGCGCCGATGTTCCGGGCATGCACCATGCTGTTGCAAAGCAGCGAAATGCACCGGCGTTGGATATCCTTTATGCTGATCGAACCCATATTGCGGGAAGCGCGCATGCAGCAAACGCATTTCGGCATCACGCGCCGTTTTCGCCAAGATCGAAGCGGCGGATATTTCCGGCACGGTGGCATCGCCTTTGATGATGGCTTGCGCTTCCATCTCCAACTTTGGGCAACGGTTACCATCGATTAAAGCGCGATGCGGCTGCACTTTTAATCCGGCTACCGCACGTTGCATCGCCAACATCGTCGCATGCAGGATATTCAACTGGTCAATTTCGGCAGGCCCGGCAAAGGCGATCGACCAAGCCAGCGCGCGCTCCTTGATGAGGATTTCGAGTTGCTCCCGGCGCTTTTCAGAAAGCTTTTTTGAATCGGCCAGTCCCGCAATCGGGTTGGCTGGATCAAGGATCACCGCTGCGGCAAATACCGCACCAACGAGTGGGCCGCGCCCCGCTTCATCCACGCCACAAATCAACATAGGCCACGCGCTTGCAATAAACCACAAATAGCATCCGTCGCACGTAACGCGGTGTTTTGTCTTAATTCAACATGCATGCGCTGAAACTCCTCGCGTAAACTCTCGCGCGCAGCTTTGTCTTCCAGCCACGTTTTTAGTGCTTGCGCCAAATTATCCGGCGTAGCTTGGTCTTGCATGAGTTCTGGCACAATGAACCGTCCCGCCAGCACATTCGGCATGCCGAAATACGGCAAATAAAAACGCCGCTTAACCAAGAAATACGTGGACTTGGGAATACGATAAGTAATGACCATAGGGCGCTTCAATAGCGCCGCTTCCAAAGTTGCCGTGCCAGATTTAACCAAAATACAATCGGCGGCAGCCATCGCCTCTTGAGCATGACCGAACAAGATGGTGAGCGGCAACTCCTGCGCTTGATTGCGATATAACGCTTCCTCAAACAGCTTGCGCGTTTCTTTTGTCGCCAGCGGAACCAAATACTGAACTTCGGGAATTAATGACTGTAGTCGCTGCGCCGTCTGCACGAATAAATCTGCATGCATGTGCAACTCGCTACGGCGACTGCCGGGTAATAGCGCTACAATTTTTGCGGATTTCCGCAGCTTCAATTTTTCACGTACGGCATCCCCTATATCATCCAGGGGAATCGTGTCGGCCATCGGATGACCGACATAAGTCGCAGCGATGCCCGCATTATCATAAATGGCTTTTTCAAACGGAAACAAAACCAGCATATGATCCACTGCGCGTTTAATCTTATGAATCCGACCGCCGCGCCAGGCCCAAATTGAAGGACTCGCGAAATGCACGGTGGTAATACCTCGCTTGCGTAATGCGCGCTCTATCCCAAAATTAAAATCGGGCGCATCCACACCGATATACAACTGCACTTTCTGTGCCAATAGTTGATGTTTGAGATTGCGCCGCATCGCAAGTAGCGAAAATAAGTTTTTAATAACTTCGTGAAACCCAATAATGGATAGTTTTTCCATCGGGAATAAGGTACGCACACCGGCAGCGATCATTTTAGGTCCGCCAATACCAATAAATTCCGCTTGCGGTAGACGCGCACGCAAGGCGGTCACCAAATGGCTGCCCAACGCATCCCCAGACGCTTCACCCGCGACAATTGCGATACGAATAGGATTCATTACAAACTAACGAATAATGCCGCGTGTAGAAATAGCGAGGAATGCAAGAATGGCCTGTACTTCAGGATATGCGTTGGCTTGATCGAGTAACGCCGCTTTTGCTTCTTCCAAAGTCAACCCTTTGCGATACAAAGTTTTGTAAGCCTGCTTGACCGCTGCAATTGCCTCTGGAGAAAACCCCCTGCGCTTCAACCCTTCGCTATTGATGCCATTCGGCTTCGCCCCATCGCACCCCGCCGCCATGACATATGGCGGGACATCCTTGTAAACGGCACAACTCACTGCTGTAATAACATGTGCACCCACTTTACAAAATTGATGCACACCAGTAAAGCCACCCAGGATGACATGATCTGCAATCTGAACATGTCCCGCCAAAGAAGCGTTATTGGCAAAAATGGTGTGATTGCCGACCACACAGTCATGTGCAATATGTGCATAGGCCATGATCCAGTTATCGTTGCCGATGCGCGTCACACCCGTATCTTGAACAGTGCCCACATTGAAGGTACAAAATTCGCGTATCGTATTTCGATCTCCAATTTCCAGCCGCGTCGGTTCACCGTCATATTTCTTGTCTTGCGGCACTTCGCCGAGCGATACAAATTGAAAAATGCGATTATCACGACCAATGCGCGTATGGCCGGTAATCACGGCATGCGCGCCGACTTGCGTGCCATCTCCAAGTTCGACATGTTCGCCGATAATTGAATAAGGCCCAATACTGACATTCGCGCCGAGATGGGCGCGCGGATGAACGATTGCAGTTGCGTGAATCATTCGACGTTACGCACCGTGCACATTAATTCAGCCAGCGCCACGACACTATCTCCCACATGCGCTTTCGCCGAATATTTCCAAATACTTTTGATGGAACGCTCAAAATGGACTTCTAGCCGCAACTGATCACCAGGCTCTACGGGTTTCTTAAAACGTGCGCCATCGATGCCGACAAAGTAGTAAACCGAATTCGCATCCGGTTTCCTATCCGCAGATTTAAATGACAATATTGCGGCTGCTTGCGCCATGGCTTCCAGAATTAACACACCAGGCATCACTGGGCGCGTCGGGAAATGCCCCGGGAAAAATGGTTCGTTGATCGTTACATTCTTGATTGCCACGATACGAGTACCCGGTTCCACTAGCTCGACCCGATCCAACATCAAGAACGGAAAACGGTGGGGGAGATATTGCATGATTTCATGGATATCCATCGCGCTCATGCTGGTTTCCTTTCGATTGCTTGAATTTTTTCTTCCAATTCTCGGACGCGTTGCGTCAGAGAATCCAAACGCCGCAGCTGCGCCACGGTTTTCAGCCATTCGCGATGCGGTGCAGCGGCCCACATCGCCGTATAAGTACCTGGGGTCTCAATCGATTTACTCACCAGAGAACCCCCTGAAATCGTCACGCCATCAGTAACGTGGATATGCCCAACAAACATCGCCGCACCGCCGATGATGCAATGTTTGCCGATCACGGTACTACCAGCGATGCCGGTGCACGCAGCAATGACTGTATGCGCACCAATGCGCACATTGTGCGCAATTTGAATTTGATTATCCAACTTCACACCGTCCTCGATGATGGTATCTTCCAGCGCACCGCGATCAACAGTGGTGTTTGCGCCAATTTCCACATCATCGCCAATAATCACTCGCCCAACTTGCGGGATTTTCAACCAACGACCATCTTCAGGAGCTAGACCAAAACCATCGGCACCAATCACAACGCCTGAATGATAGATGCCACGCCGACCCAACTGACAACCGGCATAAATTGAAACGCCGGGATATAGCCACGTATCTGCGCCAATCTCTGCACCCGCCCCGATTAAACAACCGGCCCCGATTACGACACCAGCTCCAACCACAACATGTGCCGCTATAACCGCATGCGGGCCAATAACGGCATCGGGAGCAATCTGCGCCGTCGTATCTACAACGGCACTCACATGACATCCCGGCGAAGGACGATTTAGCGGATGCAGTAAGCCTGATACCTTAGCCATATATGCATAGGGATTGCGGGTAACAATACGCGGAATCCCCGTTGCATCTTGGTCTTGCGGAGCCAATATAACCGCCGCCGCACGCGATGAAGGTAGTTGTGACCGATATTTACTATTCGTGAGGAAAGTAATCTCATTAGGTCCGGCGGCGCTCAGCGTACTAATGCCGGAAATCACGACTTCAGCGTCACCGATTAACTCGCCGCCGAAATCGCGAACCAACTCACCTAGTTTGATGCCGATGTTTTGAATCACCTACGCTATTTGTCCGCGAGAAGCCGCAGCACTTTTTCAGTGATATCGATACGCGGGCTGACATAAACCGCTTCCTGCAAAATTAAATCGAATTTTTCGCGCTCAGCCATTTCGTGGATGGCTTTGTTGACGCGATCTTGAAATGCCGTACGCTCTTCATTTTGACGCGTATTTAGATCTTCGCGGAATTCACGTTGGGCACGCTGTAGATCTCGGTTCAGATTTGCCAAGTCACGCTCTTTGTTGCGGCGATCCGCATCACTCATTGTGACGGTTTCCCGCTCCAACAACGCTTGTAAATCTCGAAACTGCTTAGCCAGTTTCTGAATTTCTTGTTCGCGTACCGCAAACTCTTTTTCCAATTTTTTGCTCGCACGAACTGCGGGCGCCGAATCGCGAAAAACGCGCTCAGTATTTACAACGCCAATTTTCAGTTCTGCTGCCCCTGCCAGCACGGGCAACGACATTGCTATCACTGTACATGCAATTAATCTTTTCATCTTCTATACCTTTTCAAACTTAAAATACGCCGCCTAACTGAAATTGAAAGCTCTCTTTCCGATCATCGGGCTTGGCATTTAATGGGATACCGTAGCTAAAGCGCAACGGTCCAACAGGAGAAATCCAATACACACCAATACCGGTTGAATAACGCACACTACTAGCACTAAATGAGCCACCAGCCGGCTCAATCGTGCCAACATCGAAAAACGCACTCACGCGAACCGACTTATCCTGCCCCAAACCCGGCAGCGTCGTTAACAGTTCCGAGTTTGCCACTAGACGCCGTCCGCCGCCCAGCGCATTACCAGAGCTATCCTTGGGACCCAGTGTGCCGGTCTTATATCCACGTACCGAAGTAATACCACCTGCGTAAAAGTTCTTGAAAAATGGCAAGGGGTCTTTTCCGAGACCATTCGCAATCCCAATTTCACCATTCAGCAGCAAGGTGAAATCTCGCGACAAAGGGAAATACACTTGGTGCTGATAATTCAATCGGTAATATGTCAAGGAGCCGGGCGGCAAACCGATTTCACCCGACGCACGCTGCACTGTGCCGCGCGTCGGCACAATACGGCTATCCAGGCTGTCCCGAGCAAAACTCACATCGCCGCGCAACGTTGTGTAACTTGAACCGAACTGCGTTACAAAGTCTTTATACAACTGGTTTGAATCCTGAAAAATACTGAGCTTGGTGCTATCTAAGCCTAGGCCAAAATTGATCGAATCGGTTTCGTTGAGGGGAATACCGGTACGCGCACCGAAACCAATGGATTTCGTCGAATAATTAGCAACCGATAATGAACCCGCTTCTGTGGTACGGGTATAAACATCACCACCCAAGCTGATGCCGTCATCGGTGTAATAGGGATTGGTATATGACAGCGAATAAGTTTTATTGACCTTGCTGGTATTCACCTGAACCGACAAAAAATTCCCTGAACCCAAGACGTTGGCTTGCGATACCGACCCGCTCAACACAACCCCCTCACTACTGGAAAACCCCGCACCCGCCAAAATATTACCGGTGGATTTTTCCTCGACAGTTACATTCATATCGACTTGATCGGTGGTGCCGACGACCGCAGGAGTTTCCACGTTGACTTCTTTGAAGTATCCCAAATGATCTAAACGTTCACGGGAGCGATTGATCTTGTCTTGGGCATACCAACCGCCTTCGGATTGACGTACTTCACGTCGAATAACTTCGTCCCGCGTGCGCGTATTGCCCGCCACATTAATCCGCCGAATATATACACGGCGTCCTGGATCGACAAAAAAAGTAAAAGCCACCAACTGCTTTTCTTTATCCACTTGCGGTACTGCATTCACATTCGCAAATGCATAACCATCGTTGCCCAAGCGATCCGAAATTGCTTTACTGGATGCCGTCAACAGTTCACGCGAGAACACTTCGCCGGAACGTAATTTAACCAATTTACGCAACTCGGCTTCCGTGAGCGTCGGCTCACCCGCAACCTTGATGTCGGAAACCGTGTATCGTTTTCCTTCGATAATATTGATCGTAATGTATATATCCAGCTTGTCTGGACTAATCTGCACTTGGGTCGAATCCACATTGAATTCGAGATAACCTCGATTCAAATAGTACGAGCGTAGCGTTTCCAGATCCCCCGATAACTTTTGTTTCGAATACTGATCACTCTTGGTGTACCAACTCAACCAGGTTGGCGTCGATAAGGACATCAAACCCAGCAAATCTTTCTCACGAAAAACTTCTGCACCAACAATATTAATTTGTTTGATCTTGGAAAACGCGCCTTCTTCCACATCAAAACGCACCGCGACCCGATTACGCTCCAAAGGCGTAATCGTTGTCTTCACCGAAGCCGCGTACTTGCCTTTTGCCAGATATTGACGCTTCATTTCCTGTTCGGCTTTATCCAACAAAGCACGATCGAAAATACGGCCTACACTTAAGCCGATTTGCTTGAAGGCATCTTTAATTTGCTCGGGTGAGAATTCCTTTAGCCCAATCAAATCAATTTGGCCAATCGCGGGCCGCTCCTGCACTTGGACAATCAACACGTCTTTGACGTACTCCAGCCGCACATCCTTAAAAAATCCTGTCGCAAACAAGGCTTTAATTGTGGCTGCGGCTTTCTCGTTATCCATGGTATCGCCCACTTTAACCGGCATATAACTAAACACAGTGCCGGCTTCGGTGCGTTGAATACCCTCAACCCGAATGTCCTTGATCGTAAATGGTTCGATAGCAAATGCTTGGCCAATAACAGCCAAACCGAGCGCGAGCAGAAGGAAAATTTGGTTTTTCATGATCGTTTTATTATTGTCCAAGCAGTCTTACAATATCGTTGTAGAGGGCGAGACTCATTAGCAAAACCAACAGGGCAATCCCGATACGCTGACCGATTTCCATCGCCTGCACCGACACCGGGCTTCCTTTCAAGATTTCAACCATATAATACATCAAATGGCCGCCATCCAGGATGGGTAAGGGCAGTAGATTCATCACCCCTAAACTGACGCTCACCGCGGCAATAATCATCAAATAGGGTAGCCAGCCAATGCTGGCGGCTTCCCCCGTCACCTGAGCAATAGTCACTGGCCCACTCAGGTTACGCCAGGAAACATCACCGGTAATCATTCGCCCCAATATTTTCAGGCTAAAAATACTGGTGTCCCAACATTTTAAAGCACTGCGTACGAATGCCTGACCCAACGGATATTGCGCCTTCACCAATACAGCTGGCGCAACGCCGATACGGCCAATCGCCTTCCCGTTATCCAACTCGCGCTTTGGTATCACAGCGATCGCGTGCGTAGAGCCTTGGCGCTGCACGTCAAGGACGACTGTTTTCTCCGGTTTGGCACGTACCGATTCGGTAAAGTTATTCCAATCAAATACCGGCTTGCTGTTGACGGCGATCACTAAGTCGCCGACTTGCAGCCCCGCATGCTCTGCTGGCGAACCGGGTAAAATTCGCCCCAAACGCGCCGGCACCGTTTTAGCCGGATGCAGACCCAATTTGGTCAAAAAGTCCTTATCCAAATCATTGCCGGTCAGCCCGGTCAGCAACAGGCGTTTTTGCAGAAGTTGCCCCTCCACATTGCGCACGGCTAAGTTCAGCTCGCCGCCATCGACTAATTTTTTAGCCAACAGCCAATTCACATCTTCCCAAGTCTGCACTGGCTCCGCATCGATCTGCTCGATCACATCCCAATGCGTAATCCCAGCAACCGCCGCCGCGGTTTTCGCCATCGGGGTTTCGAGCAGGGGGCGTTGCCCAGGCATACCGTACACAAACAAGCCCCAATAAATAAAAATCGCCAAGATGAAGTTAGCCATGGGGCCTGCAGCGACAATGCAAATCCGCTTCCATACTGATTGCCGATTAAACGCAAAGGGCAGATCGGCTGGATTCACTTGGTCGTCTTGTTCACCCAGCATCTTGACATAACCACCCAACGGGAATGCAGCGACGACCCACTCCGTTCCACCCGGCTGGAATTGCTTCACATACAGTGGCTTACCGAACCCCAACGAAAATCGCAATACTTTGACCCCGCATAAGCGCGCCACCCAGTAATGCCCCATTTCGTGAAACACAATCAGGATGCTTAACGCCAGCAGAAAAGAGAAGAAGGTCAGCATATTTGAATCTGCTCCTGCGCCACCTGCCGTGCCAGCGCATCCGCAGCCAATACCTGTTCCAGCGTATCCACCGCAGTATTCGATACCTTAGCAAGCGTGCGTTCGATCACCGTCGCGATCGATTGATATCCTAGTCGGCGTTCCAAGAATGCCGCCACGGCAACTTCATTTGCCGCATTGAGTACAGCGGGTGCGCTACCGCCAGCACGCAAGGCCGCATAGGCCAAGGCAATGCATGGAAAGCGCTGTACGTCCGGCGCTTCAAAATCAAGGCGCGCTATTTTAAATAAGTCTAATGCGGAAACACCGCTCTCAATCCGTTCGGGATAACCGAGCGCGTACGCAATTGGCGTACGCATATCTGGATTGCCGAGCTGCGCCAGCACGGAACCGTCGACATACTCCACCATGGAATGAATCACACTTTGCGGATGAATGACGACTTGAATTTGGTCGGCACTGGCGTTGAACAACCAATGCGCCTCGATCACTTCCAGGCCTTTGTTCATCATGGTCGCGGAATCGACCGATATCTTGCGCCCCATCACCCAATTCGGATGGGCGCAGGCTTGCTCTGGCGTGACCTCCTTCAAGGATGCCAATGGCGCGGTGCGAAATGGTCCGCCGGAAGCCGTCAGCAAAATACGGCGCACGCCCATCGCCGCCAAATCGCCGTTGCCCCCGGCAGGCATCGCCTGAAAAATCGCATTATGTTCACTATCGATCGGCAGTAAAGTCGCGCCATGCGCCTGGATAGCGCGCATAAAGATTTCCCCAGACATCACCAAGGCTTCTTTATTGGCGAGCAATACCCGCTTTCCAGCTTGCGCGGCGGCGAGCGAGGGCTTCAAACCGGCTGCGCCGACAATAGCCGCCATGACTAGACTGACTTCTGGCGCACTGGCTACCTGCGCTAATGCGTCGGCACCTTGTAATACCTCAGTGGCTAAACCTGCTTGCTGTAGTTGCGTTTGTAATTGTTCCGCCGCATCCGCATCCAACAGTACGGCATAGCGCGGTTTAAATTGCTGGCATTGTTCAAATAACAGCCGCCACTGGCGATTCGCGGTCAACGCATAGACTTGAAACTGTTGTGGATGACGCGCCAACACATCCAAGGTGCTCTTGCCGATGGATCCCGTTGCGCCGAGTACGGTTATGCGTTGCACATTCAAACCTATTATTTCATTCAACTAGAAAAATAAAGCCAAGCAACTGCGATGGGTAAAATCGAAGTTTGGCTATCGATTCGATCCAAGATGCCACCATGACCGGGAATCAAATGGCCGCTATCTTTCACACCCGCGCAGCGCTTCATATGGGATTCAAAGAGATCGCCGACAATGCTGATGGCCACCAAAAATAAGGAAAAGAAAGCTAGCTTCAACGCCGTAAAGCCTACAAAATGCACGAGCGCATCGGGAGCTAACAAGTGCCAAATCATGGTGTACAGCGCACCGCAGAGCAATGCGCCAGCGACACCCTCCCAAGTTTTCCCCGGGCTGATGCGCGGTGCTAGTTTATGTTTTCCCCAAATGCGCCCAAAGGTATATGCGGCAATATCGGCGATCCATACCAAGCCCATCAAGAACATCAGCAATAAGACACCCTTCTCGCGCAAAGAGACAAAGGCTTGCCAAGTTGGCAACAACACAACCAAGCCAACCAAGGCCAGCAGCCAACCCTGCTGCACGATCCAATGCTGCGCAAGCCACAGCGGCACGATTAGCAGCCAAAACACCAGCACGGCGCCCCAAATCAATTGCGGGGGCAATCCGAATAAAAACTGTCCTAACAGCAAGATGGCGACGGCCATCACATATCCCGCACGGCCAGCCATTTCAAAGCCCGCAATCCGCGCCCACTCCCAAGCCGCGAGCAAGGTGACAACCCCGATCAAGCATTCCCAAATTAACGGGGTTGAATAAAACAAGGCGAGTAAAAATCCGGGGATCAACACCGCTGCGGCGAGCACGCGTTGTTTAAGCATGCTCTTTCAATTGCTCGCTAGTACGGCCAAAACGCCGCTCACGGTTTAGATAAGAAGCAATCGCGGCGTCCAACGCTTGCGTATCGAAATCAGGCCAGAGTGTTTCGGTAAAGTAGAGTTCGGAATAAGCGAGTTGCCACAGCAAGAAGTTACTGATGCGTTGCTCGCCTCCGGTGCGGATAAATAGGTCCGGCTCCGGCGCATACGCCATGGAAAGATAGGGCGTAAGATCTTCTTCTTTGAAGCCCCGCGCACAATCCGGTTGCTCAGCCAACAGCCGGTTGGCCGCCTGCATAATATCCCAGCGCCCTCCGTAGTTGGCTGCAATCGTCAGCGTTAATTTTTGATTGTTCTCGGTCAGGCGCTCACCATCCTGGATGAGCTGCTGTAGGCGCGGTTCAAAGCGCGACAAATCGCCAATCACCTTGAAGCGGATTTCATTTTCATGCAGTTTCACGACTTCGCGTTCCAGCGCCATCACAAACAACTGCATCAGCAACGAAACTTCTTCTTCGGGGCGGCGCCAGTTCTCACTGGAGAAAGCAAATAGGGTCAGGTATTCGACGCCCTTTTCGGCGCAATCGCGAATCACCGCACGCACGGCCTCAACCCCACGACGATGGCCTTCAATCCGAGGCATCAAACGACGCTTAGCCCAACGGCCATTGCCATCCATGATGATGGCAATGTGCTTAGGAACATCCCCCGTTTCCGGAACATTGCGCGTCGAACTTTTGAATAAGGCCACTAATGACTCGCGTAGTAAGCGGCTTAGATCGCCATCAATTCGGCTTCTTTGACCTGTAGCATTTTATCGATCTCAGCCACATAACGATCGGTCAATTTCTGCACATCGTCTTGCGCACGATGCTCGTCATCCTCACTCACGGTTTTGTTTTTCAACATATCCTTGAGTGTGGTATTGGCATCGCGCCGTACATTGCGCACGGCAATTTTGGCGTCTTCGCCTTCGCTACGCACAACCTTAGCCAAGTCCTTGCGACGCTCTTCGGTCAGCATCGGCATCGGCACGCGAATCATGTCGCCTTGTGCCGAAGGATTCAGGCCCAAATCGGAATCGCGAATCGCTTTGTCGATTGTGGCCAACATTTTTTTCTCGAATGGAGCAACACCCAAGGTGCGCGCATCCACCAAGGTAACATTCGCCACCTGGGGAATCGGCATAGGGGATCCGTAATAATCGACGTGGATATGATCCAACAAGCCGGTGTGGGCACGACCGGTACGCACTTTCGCCAAATCGTTTTTCAACGCTTCCAGCGATTTTTGCATCTTTTGTTCAGCGGATTGTTTGACTTCTTGTGTCGTGCTCATGTCACTTCTCCTGCTAAGAAACGGTAACTACAGTTCCCTCATCTTCACCCATGACAAAGCGCTGCAGTGCGCCCGCCTTAAAAATACTCAATACGCAGATCGGTAAATTTTGTTCGCGGCACAAGGCAAAGGCCGTAGCGTCCATGACTTTCAAATTCTGACCGATGGCTTCATCGAAAGTCAGGCGATGATAGCGGGTCGCTGCGGGGTTCTTCTTCGGATCGTCGGTGTAAATACCATCGACTTTGGTGGCCTTGACCACAATATCCACGCCCATTTCCATGCCACGCAACGCGGCTGCGGTATCGGTGGTGAAAAACGGGTTGCCGGTACCGGCGCCGAAAATCACAACTTTACCTTCTTCCAAATAGCGCAAGGCCTTACCACGGATATACGGCTCGGCAACTTGCTCAATGTTCAGCGCCGATTGCACCCGGCTCACCAGACCAATGCGGCGCATCGCGTCTTGCAGCGCCAGGGCATTCATCACCGTTGCCAGCATGCCCATATAATCCGCAGTAGCGCGATCCATACCGGCCGCCCCAGGTGCCACGCCACGAAAAATATTACCGCCACCGATCACCACTGCCACTTGCACACCCAAACGCACAACCTCCGCCACTTCACCGACCATCTGATCAATGGTGACGCGATCGATGCCATAGGCACCATCGCCCATCAGCGCTTCGCCGCTGAGCTTGAGAAGGATGCGTTTGTATTTCGGCTGCGCCATGCTTTAGACCTGGCTGGCTGCTGCAACTTCTGCTGCGTAATCGACCACTTTCTTCTCAATGCCTTCACCAACGATAAACATCTGGAAGGTATTTACCTTAGCGCTCTTGGAAGCAAGAAGCTTTTCAATCGTCAGCTTGTCGTCCTTAACGAACACTTGGCCCATTAAGGTATTTTCTGCTAAGAATTTGTTAATGCTGCCTTCCACGATCTTGTCCAGCAGATTGGCTGGCTTACCGGATTCCACGGCACGCGCTTTGGCAATTTCCGCTTCACGCGCGATCACTTCTGGATTGACCTGGTCACGCGACAGACACATCGGTTTGGATGCAGCGATATGCATGGCCAAGTCCTTGCCCAACACGTCATCGCCACCGGCCATATCGACCATCACACCGATCTTGGTACCGTGCAAATAAACCGACAAATTACCGGCAGTTTCGAAGCGCGCCAAACGACGCAGGGTCATATTCTCACCCAACTTCATGACCAAGGCCTTACGTGACTCTTCCACAGTTTGACCCGAAGCCAGTTTCAAATTGGACAACGCTTCAACATCCGCCGGATTTTTTTCGGCGACCAACTTTGCGGCCTCTTTCGCCAAGGCGACAAACTCATCGTTCTTCGCCACGAAATCGGTCTCGCTATTAAATTCAACCAGCGCACCCAGCTTGCCATCAGCACTGATGTAGCTGCCGATCACGCCTTCAGCGGCGACACGGCTCGCGGCTTTGGTGGCTTTCGCACCGCTCTTGATGCGCAGCAGATCTTCCGCTTTATTCATATCGCCGTCGGATTCCGACAACGCTTTTTTGCATTCCATCATGCCGAGCCCAGTACGCTCGCGCAATTCTTTCACCATACCTGCGGTAATGTCCGCCATAACAAACTCCTCACAAATTCAATTCAAATAGATACAACGACAAGGGCTTTCGCCCTGAATCAAAA
>JAHECG010000045.1:20040-23760 GCA_024641855.1 Betaproteobacteria bacterium
CGCCCTGAATCAAAAAAAGGGGCTTACGCCCCTTTTTTGATTAGGCAGCAGCGGGTGCGCTACCGGCCTCGGCGAAATCTTCCGCCACGACCTCTTGGTTAATCTGTGCTTTACCTTCGAGCACCGCATCCGCCAAACCACGCATATACAAACGAATCGCACGACTCGAATCGTCATTACCTGGGATGATGTAAGTCACACCATCAGGCGAGTGATTGGTATCGACCACACCCACCAGCGGAATACCTAATTTATTAGCTTCAGTCACAGCGCCTTTTTGATAACCGACATCGATAATCACGATGGCGTCTGGCAAGCCGTTCATGTCCTTGATGCCGCCCATACTGCGCAATAATTTATCTAATTCGCGCGTAAACATGAGCGCTTCTTTTTTGGGCATCTTTTCCAAGGTACCGTCCTGCGTCATCTGTTCCAGATCACGCAGACGCTTCACCGATTGGCGCACGGTTTTAAAATTGGTGAGCATGCCGCCCAACCAACGATGATTCACGAACGGCATACCGCAACGCTCGGCTTCTTCTTGCACGATTTCGCGTGCTTGACGCTTGGTCGCAACAAACAACACGGTGCCTTTATTCGCCACCAGCTTGCGCACATAATTCAACGCATCCTGATACAACGGCAGGCTTTTTTCCAGATTGATAATATGGATCTTATTGCGCTCACCGAAAATAAAGGGCGCCATTTTGGGATTCCAATAACGGCTTTGATGGCCGAAATGACAGCCAGCCTCGAGCATTTGACGCATAGTCACAGACATTTGATTACTCCTAATAAAGGGTTAAGTCCTCCACCCGCTTAGCTGACACCGGCTGGGATCGTTAAATCACCAGGCGCGGCACCCTTTATGTGAAGCGGGTGTGCGAATTTTCATCCCACAAGCGGAATGAAGCCGCGAATAGTAGCATATTCAGGCAGCTATATTCAAGCCAGACGCTTGTAGCAAGGTATTTGAGGCGCTTAAACTTCCACAATTAAAGCCAAAATCCAAGATTTAGATCGCAACCGGGGTAGGGATAGATGTAGCGAGGTATTGATCAAGCCCATAATTCAAGCCTACGCATAAAATCTTTAACCCTTTATGGCATCCCGCGCGCAGGACGAAAACCCACCGCATTTTCACTACGAAATCCACCTAAACCTTCATTACCAAGATACAAAATCAAAAGACTTTTACGCTTAGCGGAACGAGCTCTGATAGGGCTATCATCCCATGCTCCGCCCCGCACTTCACCAAGATGACAAGCCCCTTTTTTCCATGCGCTCCCATCGCTCGGTGCACCTTCATAGGTATTGTTGGAGCAATCATCCACCCATTCTGAAACGTTACCAATCATGTCATACAGTCCAAACGCATTGGGTTTATATCGACCGACAGGCGCGGTATAAACATAGCCATCTTCACAATCATGCGCACCGCCTTCTCTACCTGGGGCATCGCGCTCACTGATGCGATCTCGAATATTTGCATACTTGCACGCCTGATTCGAATCTTCCCCCCAAAACCGTGAAGTATTGGAGCCCGCGCGGGCTGCATATTCCCATTCAGCCTCTGATGGCAATCGATATTGCTGGCCGCTTAAGTTGGAAAGCCAATCCAAATAAGCGTTCGCATCATCACGACTAATGCACACCACTGGATGATCATCCTCCTGCAGAAAACCGGGTGACTGCCAGCTTCCCCCTGGAATTTTAACTCCTTTATCGGTTTTAGACTCCGCACTGAACACAATCCTGGAACACAAGCTATCGGGAACATATTTAGTGGCTTTTATAAAAGCCGAAAATTGACCACGCGTTAATTCGGTTTTTGCCAACGCGAAAGCAGGAACTTGGACTAGGTGCTGCGGACGCTGCGAGGGATGCCCTTCGGGGTCATAACTCGGCGCACCCATCTTAAACGTGCCCGCAGGAATCATCACCATTTCAGGGCAATCTTTACAATCGCGAAATATTTTACTGGCTTGTTGCGCTGGCGCCGGCGGTCGCGCCAGCGTTGCCACCGCAGGTACCGGCACAACAGACGAATTGAAATAAAAATCCCCAATCGTCTGGTCGTACAAAGCCGGTACCTGATCGTGCCCCACGCTCAAGGCTTGCTGCACCACTTCATCGCGCACTTTGCGCAACACGCGATCAATGGAAACGCCCGGTTGATCGATTTCCTTCAGCAGTATTCGGGTGAATAAGCCATTCGGATTCGGATCATTGGTGCCAAGCTGGTCCAGTGCCTGCTGCCCCGCGCCCGCAGAGTAAAGCACCATTTGACCATTGGCCGCGGTGACCGGGGCCAATCCACGCCCGCCCAAAGCTCGGCCTAGCCCCTTGAATGGGTTATCGCGGCATGCATCGAGAATCGCTAAACTGAAGCGCGCTTTCTGTTCCCGAAAATCATCCAGCACACGCTGCAGTGCCAAGGCATCGTCCTTGACCTGATCGATACTCTCTGCGGCGATATCGACCGGCAGCAAATAATTCGCAGCTTCCAATTGCACGCCATGACCAGAAAAATAAAACACCGCGACATCACCGCCCTTGATGCGGCTCTTAAATTGACGCACGACGCGCAACGTTGTTTTCGCATCGGCATCGAGTTGCAAGGTCACATCAAAACCCAGGGATTTAAACTTACTCGCAATAGCACGGGCATCGGCACGCGCATTTTTTAGTGCCCCAAATTTCTGGTAATTATCATTGCCAATCACTAAAGCTAAACGTTGCTCTGCATAAGCAGGCAGCGATATCAACAAAACCAAGTAAAACACACCAAAAACACTGCTTATCGAGAATCGCTTCACGATACCCCCCGTGGTTGGATGACGCGTTTCTTAGATGAACAATGGTTAGCGCCGTAGCTATTCTGCCATCGTTTTTGATGCGAGTGACATCATTTAAAGTCCCGTGAAATTCGGCCTACGCTACGCCATCCTGCTATAATCTCGCAATAACTCACGGAATTCCTTACCTTTATTATGGCTATTAGTATCAAAACAGCAGATGAAATCGAAAAAATGCGGATCGCAGGCAAATTAGCGGCCGAAGTGCTGGATTTCATCGGCCCACTGGTTAAGCCCGGCATGACCACCAACGAAATTGACCGCTTGTGCCATGACTACATGGTCAAGCAGCAGGGCACAATTCCTGCGCCGCTGAATTACGCGCCACCGGGTTACACGCCCTACCCTAAATCCGTATGCACCTCGGTTAACCACGTCATTTGCCACGGCGTGCCGAGCGATTCCAAAAAACTCAAGCCGGGCGACATCATCAATATCGACATCACCGTGATCAAAGATGGTTATCACGGCGACACCAGCCGTATGTTTTATGTGGGTGAGCCATCGATTCAAGCCAAGCGCCTGTGTGAAATCACCCATGAATGCATGTGGCTCGGCATTGATGAAATTGCACCGGGGAAACATTTGGGGGATATCGGTCATGTCATTCAACGTCATGCCGAGTCGAGTGGCTTTAGCGTGGTGCGCGAATTTTGTGGCCACGGCATCGGCCGTAAATTTCATGAAGAGCCGCAAGTCGTGCATTACGGCAAACCCAATACCGGCGTGAAATTGCTGCCGGGCATGATCTTCACGGTAGAACCGATGATCAATGCCGGTAAACGCGACATCCGTCAACTCGCCGATGGCTGGACCATCGTCACCAAAGATCATAGCTTATCCGCGCAATGGGAACATACCG
>JAHECG010000046.1 GCA_024641855.1 Betaproteobacteria bacterium
TCAAGTAATGGTGAGGCTCGTAAGTTAATATCTGCATCAGATTTCCAACCAGTGATGGAATTAACAAAGCGTATTGATTTACCATCAGGTCGAATTGCAAGATAACTACCATCGTTTCTGAGTGTATTGTAAAGAAATTTTTGTTGCAGTATGCCTGACCAATTAGCTCCTAAGTTCAATCCAATAACTCTCGTTCCTAAAGAATTGTAGGTTCTCGTAAAATCAATTGAGCTCTGTTTATAATCGATTTCAAGTAAATATTTATTAGCATTGCTATATGAAATTGGGTGTGGCGTGCTCCCAGAACAGGTTTTACCTACATTGAGATTCTTATCAGGTGGCGTAACTCCACCAGCGCATGTTGGTGGGTAAGTAGCAAAGACTTGAGAACCATCCTCACAGATAAAATGTGTATTCAATAGTCGCTTTGCTATTGATGAATTGCTTTTATAGCGGTAAATACACCAGTACGGAAAGTAATAGTCTGTAGCATCGGTTGGCTCTAGCCCATCAAAAGTAAAAATATACGAATCCATACTAGACAGACAGGAATCATAAGGACTCTTTAAATAAACTGGATATATTGGTGTCCAGTATCCATCTAGCGTCGCGTAAGTTGCATAGGTATTCGAAAAATAACTGCCGCTTAAAATACATAAAAAAAGCAATTTACGAGCTAAGGAAATAAATGGGTCCACGCTAGGGACCACGCTACTAGGGACCACGCTAGGGTCAGGTCTAGCTTTGTAGCATTTCACCAAAACAGTTAATAATGATTCTCCACACTTAACGACTAAGCGCTTTAAATTCAGACCCACGCGGCGAACCGAATCTGCAAGTTGAGCAACCATTACTCTCTTCATTTTTTGCATGTCGCACTTCCCTCTAAGTTCGCCAGGCATGACCAGCCTACGGCGCCTTAATCGCTTTTACCCAATTGATGTTTTTGAGAATCGAGCAAGCTCCAGTCGCAGTAATGGCTTTGCGACCTACCGAGCATGATGATTTCCCCTTTGGTGGCCGCCCGCTGGTGCAGTGCGGCAAAACATTTTTCTATTGCTTTTTTTATAATAACCAACCGAGCGTGAGCATACCGAAGGCATATGCCATCGTCAACCCCGCTTTGGGGCGGGCGGGGAAATTTTGTAATACGGAAATGGTAAGGAAAAAATCTTAAAGAAAACCGGCTGTTAATCAGACTTTTCTCGGGGCATGTTCAACTGTCGTACAATTTTTCAGGCCAGTGGCCGGTTCCCAGCCCATTGTGGATCTGCTTGGGACGGTTTCGTCCACGGTTGACCTACTGCCTGTCAGCCATTTTCACTGAGTAGCAGCTATACATTCAATAATTGGACAGATCGCTTTAATTGTCATCCGGCGACATGGGGGACAGCGCACCGAAGATAAGGATAGTCGGAAGCCAGCATTCAATTGCTAGATTCCTGTGGGTTCAAAATCGTATTTGTAATTACGTTTTCGATGTATATGGATAGAAATATGTAAAAAGCCACGCAGGTCTAAAACCCGCGTGGTTTCATACTTAATATAGTCAGTTAGTGGAGAGCTAGCTGACCCTAGCTTCCTTGAACGTTGTTACTTTAAGAGACCCCGGATATTAAAAGCTGCATAGCACACTTGCAGCGCTGCCGTGATCAGCATTCCACGACCCAAGTAGAATGGCAAAGCGACAATGGCGCTAAGCAGAAAGAACCAGTTGCCATTCCGGTTTCCGACGCTTACTAATTTCTGACCCCAGAGCCCAAGACCTGCGATTACGAATTCAATAAAGCTCATCTCCGTCCCCTTATTGCGCTGTGCGGCTGTTAACCACGGCGCTATTGTTATCGGGAACTGACTTTGCAGTTGGCTTAACTTCACTAGAATCATCCGCGGATGTCTCGGACGTATCCAGTTCATCGCTCGCATCGGAAACGATTGATGGAGGCGGTTCGCATTGCGGTTGCATGTCCACCGGTGCCAAATAAGGTGTTTCCTCAGGACATGCAGCATGAGAAGCATGAGAAGAAACGCTCGCGAGGAGCAGGGCAGTAAATGATGATACGTGTTTCATAGTAAGACTCCATTGGTAGTTGAGAAAGTAGCCTCGCGAGAGCTAAATCAAAATTACCCTAGAAATCGAAACGCGCAAGTAGGTGCATTTGCGGCGTTCACAAATTGCCTGTATCACATATTTTGAAATGAACAAGTGCGCAAAAAATCAAAGAAGGATTTGTTGATGGTGCGAAGGGACTGGTGGCGATACCAGAGCCAAGGGAACTTACCGTATGCGAAAATTCCACTATTACGCAGGGTAAAACCCTTGTATTCATCCACCATTAGGTAAAAATTTCAGCCTATACTTACAGCCATCACTCGAGCAGCAATCTTGCTGCCGTCGGCCGCCA
The DNA here is from genome assembly GCA_024641855.1 of Betaproteobacteria bacterium. GTDB lineage: Bacteria > Pseudomonadota > Gammaproteobacteria > Burkholderiales > Thiobacteraceae > RBG-16-58-11. Next base: position 2,406 of record JAHECG010000046.1, read on the forward strand.
CAAGCGGCAGGCATTGCGTCGGCCTCGTCGCTTATCACGGACGTTAATCGACCATCAATAAAGAAACACACCCGAGGCTAACAAAGCCATAAGCAGGCAACAAAGTAGGTGTGCGCGCCGCAGTGTCATCGGCGCGCACCCTAACCGCAATCTGCGATCACAATTAAAGAGTGTAGGTCCGCCATCCTCGCGGACATCAAAAACGCTGCCATCAGAGTGTGATAATCACACGCTAATTGCAGCGCCAACCACCGCCCGTCTCTTTTTTAGAGCAGCGCGGAAAAAAAGAGACGGGCGGCCCAGCCGCTCGGAACTCCAATACCCATGCGGCTTTGCCGCATTCCTTTCCCGGGAGAAACCGGGAGAAAACACCTTCAATCGAAGTCAGGCCACCCCTCCACGCCGAGGGGGTGAGCGCGCAAAGCGCAATGCCGGAGCTACCACTCTTTTATGGGTGGCAGCACGGGTTAACCACCCCAAAGCTGCAATGACTTCACATTGAAAATCTCATCGGCACGTAAACAAAAATACGAGGAACGACAACCGCGAGAAAAATTGTCCGCAACCAGCAGGAGCCAAGCTGCAAAAGTAGTGCATTAACATTTACCGCCTTTTTAGTCGGTTTTGGTTGCGCCGTTCACCACTAAACATTCCCCGATTGTGGGGCAACCAGAACCGACTAATGGGGCTGAGTGTGGAACGGGATGTGCGGTAGTACGCACATCTATAAAGCCCAACGTTGGGCTGAATAGATGTGCGTCACTCACTCTGGAGCATAAATTATGAGTAGTAGTCGGAATTTTGGATTAGGAAGCCGCGATATGGAACGCGCGGGGATCACAGCGCTACGGAATCAAGGAGAGCTCGCGTTTTCTGCGGCTGGGACGATGGGCGAGCGATGGGGTGAGTTTTGCAAGTGGGCCAAGGAATATGGCATTACAAAAATGGAACAGATTACGCGCGAAGACCTGTTGCAGTTTGGTCAGGTACTCGCCGAGCGAGTAGAGGATGAGACCATGAGTGCATCTACCGCACAAAATTATGTATCAGCCGTGAACCGGGTCATGAACCTCGCACGGCGCGACAAGAAAGTCTGGGCAAGTCCTACGAAGGATTGCCACATCCCGAAGCGTTCCGGCATAGCCACACAAAGCCGCGCCTTGTCTGAAGCTGAGCACCGGGCGGCGATTCAACGTGTCACGCCGCTGCTCGCTTCGCAAATGGATTTGCAGCGAGTCTTTGGGTTGAGATTTAAAGAGTCCTGTTTGCTGGACGCCAGACGCGTAGCTGTTCAAGCAAAACGCGAAGGATTCATTTTAATATCCGACGGAACCAAAGGTGGCAAAGACCGATTCGTTCCAATTACGAGCCCGCAACAAATTGAAGCACTTGAACGCGCGGCAGAATTGCAACCGGGGCGATCAATGGTTCCGTCGCACCTGACCTACATCGCATATGCGCGCGCTTGCTACCGGCAAATTTCAAATTTTCATTCTGAGAGACATAGCTACGCTCAGTCACGCTATTTAGTATTGGCTGGCGCACCTTGTCCCGTCGTGGCCGGAGTCAGGCACGGGGCCGCACATCTCAAATTTCTTGTAGGCCACCTTAACGCCACCATTTCCGAGGCACGTGCAATAGACGAGGCCGCGCGCAAGCAAGTCGCGATTGAGCTCGGTCACGAAAGGATTGAAATCACAAATGCCTACCTTGGTTGAAAAACAGATACGCGCGCTTGCCGATAATTATCTTAGGCACGGTGGCAAGCAGAGCCGTCGAAAACGCGTTGACCGCCTCTGTCTCGCATGCGGTTGGATCGCTCAGAAATTTAAAATAAATGATATTCACCAGATTGGCCGAAAACAAGTCTGGGGGTTTTATCAAGAGAATGCCCACCTGAAGCAGAAAACACTTGCCGAGTATGGCTACGCCTTCCATTTGCTGTGGGAAATGCTCGGCAGAACCGGCGAGCCGCCATTTCCGCAAACTAAAAAGTCTCCGACAGCGGCACCAAATGAAACACAGCTCCCGAAAGTGTAAGCGCGTAAAACGTGCAATTTTTATTCATCTCTATCGAAATAATAATTCGATAACCATACAAAAAACCCCTTTATTACTTATCTGAAAGCGAACTTTTTATTGCTAAGGTATGCAACATCACTTAACGAGGAATATCTATGAAACGATTTTCGTTAGCCGAAGCCGCACAATTTTTGTTGATCCACCCCGTCACCCTCGCAGCAAAAGCACGCACGGGTGAAATCAAGGCCGCCAAAGTTGGTCGCCGATGGGTATTTTTGGAGTCCGACCTTGTCGCTTATCTTGACGCTCTATATCATGAACGCCAGCAGGCGAATGTAGGTGGCCCCACGAGAAAGGAAAATACATGGCCATTTACAAACGCAAGGATTCACCCGTCTGGTGGATTCGTTTCACCCACAACGGCCGACGCATACAACAGTCTTCTGGAACGCTCGAGCGATCAAAAGCCCTAGAACTCCATGATCGTTTAAAGTCGTCGTTGTGGGAGCAAGCGAGGCTCGGTGTTAAACCGCCGCGCGCTTGGAAGGAGGCCGCTGTTCGATGGTGCGAAGAAAAGCACGCTAAGCGCGACCTTAAAGGCGACATCGAAAAGTTGCAGTATCTGGATCGGTTTCTCGGCAGTCTCACGCTAGACGAGATTTCGGACGACGTCTTGGAGCTCATCATCCGCACCAAGCGCGCCGAAATCATCGCAAAACGTGGGGCCAAGGCCCGTCCAGCGGCAACGCTGAATCGCTTTCGTGCTTTGATCCGTTCAATTCTGCGCCGAGCCATTAACAAATGGCGCTGGATTGATCGCATGCCGTGCGTGATCGAGTTGGAGGAAGAAAATAATGCGCGCACTCGCTGGATTACGCCAGATCAAGCCAGGAAGTTGCTTGCTGCTCTACCCGACCACCAGCGCGTAGTGGTATTACTTGCGCTGGCAACAGGACTGCGCCAAAGCAACGTGCTGAATCTAGAATGGGTCGAGGTTGATTTTGACCTAGGCGAAATTCTTATCCCGACGGAAAAGGCGAAAGGCAAGAAGCCGATTCACGTGACCTTGAACGAAACGGCGCTGCAAGTATTGCGCAGTCAGTTGGGCCTGCATCCAGATAAGGTATTTACTTATCGGGGTTTGCCCTTGCGCAATGCGAACAACCGGGCATGGCGCAAGGCGCTGAAGACAGCGGGCATTACGGATTTCCGCTGGCATGATTTACGCCATACCTGGGCTAGCTGGTTATACCAGCAAGGCACTTCTCTGCATTTAATAAAAGAGATGGGAGCCTGGGAAAGCCTGGAGATGGTGCAGCGCTATATACACGCATCTTCTAAGCAACGCCGGCAGCATGCGCGCATTATTGATGTAGAACTGGGAAGTGGTACGAAATTGGTACGTGACGAGGTTTTGCTTCTCACCGAAGACACTGTAACCAATTGATATAAATGGTGGGCCCCCCGAGAGTCGAACTCGGCACCAACGGATTATGAGTCCGCTGCTCTAACCAACATGAGCTAGAGGCCCAAAGAGAAACTGGCCGGAAACCGGCCAGTGTTTGATGAAATTTTATTCGTTTTCGAGGAAGCTGCGCAACCGTTCGGAACGGCTGGGGTGGCGCAGTTTACGTAAGGCTTTGGCTTCGATCTGCCGAATGCGTTCGCGTGTCACATCGAATTGTTTACCGACTTCTTCTAACGTGTGATCGGTATTCATTTCGATACCGAAACGCATGCGCAACACTTTGGCTTCACGTGGCGTGAGCGACTCCAACACTTCATGCGTCGCATCGCGCAGGCTGGCGTAAAGTGCAGCTTCTCCTGGTCCGAGTGTTGCCAAGTCTTCGATGAAATCGCCCAAATGTGAATCCTCGTCGTCACCAATCGGCGTTTCCATCGAGATGGGCTCTTTGGAAATTTTGAGAATCTTGCGAATCTTGTCTTCCGGCATTTCCATCTTTTTCGCCAGTAGTGCAGGGTCAGGCTCTTGACCAGTCTCTTGCAGAATTTGGCGCGAGATGCGGTTCATCTTGTTGATGGTCTCGATCATGTGCACCGGAATACGAATGGTGCGCGCTTGATCGGCGATGGAGCGCGTAATCGCTTGGCGAATCCACCACGTGGCGTAGGTCGAAAATTTATAGCCGCGACGATATTCAAATTTATCCACGGCTTTCATCAAGCCGATGTTGCCTTCTTGGATCAAGTCGAGGAATTGCAGTCCGCGATTGGTGTATTTCTTGGCGATGGAGATTACCAAACGCAAGTTGGCTTCGATCATTTCACGCTTAGCGCGGCGGGCTTTGGCTTCGCCGGTGGACATCTGGCGCGCAATTTCTTTGATCTCTTTAATCGGAAGACCAACGCGATCTTGCAGTGCCATCAATTTATTTTGATTGTCGACAATATCGTGCTGATGTCGTGCCAACATTTCCACGTAGGGTTTGCGCGCACGCATTTCGCCCGACAGCCATTCCAAGTCGACTTCGTTACCGGGGAACGACTTGATGAAGTGTGCACGGGGCATGCCGCATTTCTTGACGCACAGTTCCAGAATGCCGCGCTCATAGGTACGAACTTCTTCCACCAAGGAGCGCACGCTGTCGCACAAGCTTTCAATTTGTTTCGCCGTGAAGCGAATCCCCATTAATTCATCGGTAATTTGGCTTTGCAGTTTTTTATAGGCGCGATCATCGGTGCCTTTTTTCTCCAGCAATTTCATCATCTTGATAAAAATTTGCTGGATCGTTTTAAATTTCTCCAGCGCCTCGCCTTTCAGTACCAGCATGCTGGCCATGTGGGCGGCACTGGCGGCACCTTCTTCGTCCTCTTCAGACTCATCTGAATCAATCGCGGATTCATCATCTTCCGGCAATTCGGCCGCGGCTGTTTCTTCTTCTGCATCAGGGTTAACCAAGCCATCGATCAACTCGTCGATTCGCATTTCGTCGCGATTCACTTTGTCCGCGAGTTGCAACATTTCAGCAATGGTGGTCGGACACGCGGAGATGGCCATAATCATATGGCGCAATCCATCTTCGATTTTCTTGGCGATAACGATCTCGCCTTCGCGTGTTAGCAACTCGACCGAGCCCATTTCGCGCATATACATGCGCACGGGATCGGTGGTGCGGCCAAACTCGGAATCGACTGTGGTCAAAGCACGCTCGGCTTCTTCGACGACATCTTCGTCGGCCACCGGCGGTGTATTTTCCGTCATGAGCAAGGCTTCAGCGTCTGGCGCTTCGTCGTACACCTGAATACCCATGTCGTTGATCATGCCGATGATACCTTCGAGCTGCTCGGTATCCAGCATATCGTCCGGCAAGTGATCGTTGATCTCAGCATAAGTGAGATAGCCGCGCTCCTTGCCGAGCAGGATCAAATTTTTGAGGCGCAAACGGCGCGCTTCGAGATCGTTTAACTTCGTCTCAACTTTTTCGTTTTCGGTTGCCATCTCACACCGTTCCAATAATCGTAAAATTTCGTGTAAAACAGGTAATTATACCAAAAATACTGCCGCTAGCCAAACCGGACGTAAGGTCTTGTTAGGGGGCCCTGCCGGCAGAAAGTTCTCGGGTTAGCGCCTGCTTCTGCTCCGGGCTCAGCGCTTGGGTTTTAGCCAAAGCCAGCAGGGTTTCGATGCGTTTTTGCCGCGCCGAGCTGCGTAATTGCTCCAGCGCACCTTGAAATTCCTGCGCCACATCGAATTTGCCCTCCCAGGCCAAAGTCTCGCCAATGGCTTCGCTGAGGACGGTATCCTCCGGCATGCCGCGGAAAGCCTCTAAAATCGCTGGCGGTGTACTGATATTCGGGTCGCGATTCAATAATGCAAGTACTGCATGCAATGTCCGTTCATCCGGACTGGTGTCATCCAAGCCCTCGATTTGGATACCCCGCGCCAAATCCGGCTGTTGCAGCACCATGCGTAGCAACTGTCGGGGCAATGAAGGTGCGCGACGCGCCTTCATTTGCGGCGACTTGCGTTGTGTTTCCTGCGCACGCGGCTCTTTGGGACTTGGCAACAGTGTCGTCAATTCGGCAGTGGAAAGTCCCGTCAGTTCCGCTAAACGCTTACGGATCATCATTTGCAAAGCGGGTGCAGATACTTTTTCAATCAATGGTTTAGCGCTTTGAACCAGCTTGGCACGGCCTTCGTCGGTGGTTAAATCCAGGTCGCGCGTCAGTTCTTTGAATAAAAATTGGCTAAAGGTTAACGCATTCGTGAAATTTGCCTCAAACCCAGCTTGTCCAAATTGACGCACATAAGTGTCTGGATCTTCGCCTTCGGGCAAAAACAGGAACAACAATCGCGCGTTATCCGTCAGCGCACCTAGGGCATTTTCCAGTGCGCGCCATGCGGCACGCCTGCCGGCAGAATCGCCATCGAAGCAAAAAATGATTTCATCTGTGGCGCGCAAGAGCTTTTGCACGTGCGTCGGCGTGGTGGCCGTCCCCAGCGTGGCGACAGCATAACCAACGCCATGCTGCGCCAGGGCGACCACATCCATATAACCTTCCACCACCACGACCCGGCCACTGGCACGGATGGCATTACGCGCTTGGAACAATCCGTAGAGTTCTTGGCCCTTTAGAAATAGCGATGTTTCAGGTGAATTGAGGTATTTCGGCTCGCCCACCCCCAGCACCCGGCCGCCAAAGCCGATCACATTGCCGCGCGCATTGAGAATCGGAAACATGACGCGATCACGAAAGCGGTCATATCGCCGCCCCTCGTCATTCTCGATAATCAAGCCGGTTTCGAGCAGCGCTTGCGACTGCGCATATTCGGGAAATACTTTTTCTAAATTTTGCCAGCCTTCAGGCGCATAGCCCAAGCCAAAGCGCGCCGCAATTTCGCCGCTGACACCGCGCTTTTTGAAATATTGGATGGCGGTTTCGGAGTGTTTAAGTTGCTCGCGATAAAAGTGCAGCGCTTGCAACATCATCTCGGGCAAGCCGGCGGCTTGTGCAGCACGCGTTTCCTGTTCACGCTGCGTCGTTTCATGCGGCACTGGCAAGCCAATGCTTTTCGCCAATTCTTCTACCGCTTCGGGGAAACTTAAGCCTTGATGCTCCATGACAAAGCTGATGGCACTGCCATGCACACCACAACCGAAACAGTGATAAAACTGCTTCGTCGGGCTAACCGAAAACGAAGGTGATTTTTCGTTGTGAAAGGGGCAGCATGCAACGTAGTTAGCCCCAGCCTTTTTCAGTGGGACGTAGCGCTCCACTACGTCCACGATATCCAGACGATTCAGCAATTCTTGAATGAAGGATTGCGGGATCATGCACTAAATATGGGTGATGGAAAGCGCAAAGAAAAGGCTTAATTGGCCAGTTTCGATTTAATCAATGCCGACACTTTTCCCATGTCGGCACGTCCCGCCAGTTGCGGCTTGAGTATGGCCATGACTTTTCCCATATCGGCAGGTGCCTGCGCGCCGGTTTGCTGCAACGCTGCTTGTACGCTCGCGGCAATTTCATCGTCGCTCATTTGCGCCGGCATATAGTCCAACAACAAGGCCAACTCAGCTTGTTCGTTCGCCACCAAATCCGGACGTGCGCCTTTTTCAAACTGAACGATGGATTCTCGACGCTGTTTGACCATTTTCTCAATCACCGTCAGGACTTGTGCGTCATCCAAGGTGATACGTTCGTCAATCTCGCGTTGTTTAATCGCCGCGAGGAGCATGCGAATGGTGGAAAGACGGGCGCTAGCCTTATCGCGCATGGCTTGCTTCATCTCTTCGCTAATACGGTGTTTCAGACTCATGGGCGATCACTTCTTCTAAAGTTTAAACGCAAAAATTCTTTAAGCCTTTGTTTTGCATTCTATATTGATAAACTTGCGGTGATGGTTCTAACTGCTTAGCATCAACTATGCTAAATTTTAAATCAAAGCTTAAGGGCATGGTAATTGCTACCGTTAATTAAGAGCAAACTCTATTCATAATGCCCCTTAAAATCTGCATATGTCGAACTATTTTAAATCTGGCTTAAGACTCAAACTGGTGGCCCTGGTGGTTACGGGGATTGTCAGCGCCTTTACCATTTTCGGCATCTTTCAAGTTCAAGTGCAAAAACAGCGCATCTCGGATGAAATGCGCCGTTCGGGTCAAGAGCGCGTCAGCATGATTTCAGAAGCGGTCGCGAATCTGTTGGTCGGCTATGACTATAGCAATATGGAATCACTCGCTGAACGCATTGTGCAACAACAAGACGTTCAAAATTTAATCATTCGTAACCGCGACGATAAAGTCATGGTGGCGCGCAACAAACCCAGCCTACCCGATCAAACGTCGCTTTCTTTTACGGCTCCCGTTCAGTTCTCGGGTGAAGTCATTGGGCGTGTCGATCTACAGATTTCACTCGCGCGCTTAGAAACAGAAATCAACCGCATTTATCTGGATGTTGTCTTGCAGCAAGTATTTTTTGGCCTTTTTCTAGGATTACTGATTTATTTTGCTGCCTCGCATGTCATCGTAAAACCGATTGCGCGCATTAGTGAACACATGAAACAAATCCTGAGCAGCAAGTTCGACTCCATGCCGGAGGAGCTGGCTTTGGTCAGTAACGACGAAATTGGTGATTTTACCCGTATTTTCAACAACTTGAATAGCAAGGTTTTTGAAGCGCAACAGCAGCTGCGTGAAAAAATAGATCTGGCCGGTAGCGCCCTCATGAAAACCAATGACCAGCTCCAGCAACGCTCCGTAGAATTAGAACAGCGCACCCAAGACTTAGAAAAAGCACTCGATCTGGTCGAGAAATTGGCGGTAACCGACAGTCTTACCGATTTGCGCAATCGACGTTATTTTGATGACAATGTCGCCGCATCCTTTGCCCGCGCCCAACGGTTTAATGAGCCCTTGTCGCTCATCTTGATTGACATCGATTACTTTAAAAACATTAACGACACCTATGGTCACGCCGCAGGCGATAGTATTTTGCAAGCGTTATCCCATTTATTTAAGTCGCGCACGCGAGAAACAGATATTTCCGCAAGACTGGGCGGCGATGAGTTTGCATTTCTGCTCTACCGTGCAAACCGGGAAGATGGACTGGCCTTCGCGCAAACCCTGCTGCAAAAAGCCCAACAACTAAAATTCACCTTCCATGAGCATCCTGTTGAAGTCGGTTTATCCATTGGTATTGCTTGCAATTGGGATGACATTCACAGTATCGAAGCACTGTATGGCGCTGCAGATGAGGCCATGTACGAGGCAAAACGTCGTGGACGTAATCAAGTCATCGCTTATCCGTTCGACATCCAACCTTACGGCGGGCTAAAGTCTGTCAAGATTGAACCGAAAACATAATATATGGCCATAAATACCTTACTCGATCAATCTCTACGCGTTTTTCTCTTCTGGTGCGTGCTCACAGCGTCGGCACAGGCTGCACAGCCGACGTCACTGGCTGCACCGGATGAACTGTTTTTAGGTTCTGTCGCAATGGATGTGCCAGCGGCGATGGTGCAGCGTTTAAGTCCGCTCACAGTCTACCTGAGCAAAAAAACCGGTCTCAAAATCTCCTTTCGCGCCTCTCCTAATCTCAATTCTGCGATCCATGAACTAGGCAAAGACCAAACGCAAATTGCTTATCTCACGCCGGTCGCTTATGTCGAAGCGCATGAACAATATAAAGTTAAACCGTTAGTTTCACCGTTGACGCACGGTAAGTCCACATTCAATCTCGTCGTCGTCGTGCCACAAGACAGCAACATCCAAAGCATGGCGGACTTAAATGGAAAATCCTTTGCGCTCGGTGATGAGAAAGCCTTGCTGCAACGGGCTGTCGTTGTGAATGGCGGGATTAACCTGCATCAATTTTCACGCTTTGGCTTCCTCAAGCACTATGACAACATTGCCAAAGCCGTGCTCAATAAAGACTTTGATGCCGGTATTCTTAAGGACACGATTTATGAAAAATTTGCGGGGCAAGGACTACGAAAAATTCACACGTCCCCCCCTCTGTCATCATACTTATTTGCCGTGAATGAAGGATTGCCCACCGAGACCGTACAAAAATTGCGGGCCGCTTTCCTGGCATTAAATGCGGGGACACCGGAAGGTAGAAGCATTTTGAAAAAGCTCGACCACGGCTATGATGGTTTTGTTGTAGCGGAAGACAAAGATTACGATGAAGTGCGTAAACTGGTCGCACCATTCCAGAAATCCGAAAAATAATTCAGCCCAAATAAAAAACGCGCTGGCAGAGTTTCCTCTTCCAGCGCGTTTTTTTAATCAAAATAGATTAATACAGCTTCGGCGGCAGGGTCTGGCTGCGAATTCGCTTATAGTGGCGCTTCACGGCAGCGGCTAGCTTGCGCTTACGCTCCCAAGTGGGCTTTTCGTAAAATTCGCGTGCGCGCAATTCGGTCAACAGACCGGTTTTTTCCACAGTACGCTTGAAGCGGCGCAGGGCTACGTCAAACGGCTCATTTTCTTTAACACGAACAGTTGTCATGCAACAAATCCTTTGTCTCTGGCTAAATATTGTAAAGCAGGCCAATAAAAACGAGCATTCTAGCAGCTAAATCCAGATTTTCCAAGCGCCCTTTACGCCGCTAAAGCGGGTATAGGCTGATTCAGCTACAATCCCGCCTCATGCTTGTACTCGGTATTGAAACCTCCTGCGACGAGACTGGAATTGCGTTGTATAGCACAGCATCCGGTTTACTTTCCCACGCCCTCTACTCACAAGTCCGCATGCACGAGGAATATGGTGGCGTCGTCCCCGAACTCGCGTCGCGCGACCATATCCGACGTGCGCTCCCGCTCACCCGGCAAGTTCTGCAACAGTCGGGGTTAGCGCTCACAGACCTGAATGCGATTGCCTATACCGAGGGTCCAGGATTGGCCGGTGCCCTACTGGTGGGCGCGAGTATCGCGACTAGCCTAGGGTTTGCATTACAACGCCCGGTGATTGGCGTACATCATCTTGAGGGGCATTTGCTAGCCCCCCTATTGGAACCACGCCCACCTGAATTTCCCTTTGTCGCGCTCCTGGTGTCCGGGGGACACACCCAGCTCATGCGGGTCGATGGCGTGGGACGTTATACGTTGCTCGGCGAAACCGTGGATGACGCCGCCGGCGAAGCTTTCGATAAAAGCGCTAAGCTGATGGGCTTGGGGTACCCCGGTGGACCCGCGTTAGCCAAGACTGCCGAAACCGGTCAGCTTGGGCGCTTCAAATTGCCGCGTCCGATGCTGCATAGTCATGACTTGAATTTTAGTTTTAGCGGCCTTAAAACAGCCGTTCTGACGGCATCCCGCGCCCAGACAATGGATATACGCATGCGCGCCGACCTCGCAGCAGAGGTGCAAGAAGCCATCACGGAAGTGTTGGCCGCAAAATCGCTAGCAGCGCTACAACAAACCGGACTACAACGCCTGGTCGTGGCTGGCGGTGTCGGCGCCAATACACGGCTACGTGCACGCTTAAACTTAGCCGTTTCCAACATCGGCGCAGAAGTGTATTACCCTAAACTGGAGTTCTGCACCGACAACGGCGCAATGATCGCCTTTGCTGGAGCGATGCGGCTCAAACATGCCCAAAAAGAATATGGCTTCGGCGTGCGTCCGCGCTGGGATCTGGCGCAATTGGAAGCACCATAGCGATCCATTTACGACTTAGTTCCCGCCCCCTAATAGCGCTTCTAACCAGTGCGTCAGTGCGGTGCTACCCGTCAACTTCACAATCAGTTCCGGATAAAAGAACAAACCATACAAAATGGCCAGGGCAACCAACAGCAACAAATGACCCAACAGACTCTCAGGGCGTAGAAAACCCCAGTACTTCATGGCCAGGAACATGACATCTTTGCGGTGTTCAGACATCTGCCGGTAGCGGCGCACCATCGCAATACCCATATACACCAAGTAGCCCGCAGCCAGCGAAAGAAACACAATACGGAAAATTCCGAACAAGTTCACCGTACCAGCGGAGTAGCGTTGGTACATTAAAGACACGCCCCCCATTAAAAACGAGGCGCCGACCGCAATCAAAATATTCATGAATAAACGCCTGCGCTCACGTGCAATGTCTTGCTGCCGTTGCACAAAAAAGGTATCAACTTCAGCCTTAAAGTATTCCACCTTATCTTGCACTAAATTCGTGATTTCTTGCTTCATCACCAGCACGCGCGCATCAATCGTCGCACCGAGCTTGTCAGCCGCATAGTCCACCAATTCTTTGACATCCGATTTGGTGAATTGACGTTGGTCATGTAACTCCAAAGAAATCTTATCGAGCTTGGCATCGATATCATGGCTGGCATCGGTAATGATTTCACGTAATTCGCCACCCGCATCCGCAATCCCATCGCGCACCACCGTATTGAGTTTATTCGCGGCCTCACCAATCGCATGCGCCGAGACTTTTTCCAAACTCTCGCGCGCGTAATCCATCTCTTTTTGAAACCACGTCATCGCGTCACTCCTCGGCTTTCTTGAAACCACCCTCTTTGCCTTGCAGCAAATTACGGATATTCGAACGATGCCGCCAAATCAACAGCAATGACAGTGCCAGCACCATACCCATCGTCAACCGCCGATCACCCAGAAAATACACGGCATACAACGGCGCGGAAGTCGCCGCCAGCAAAGCGGATAAGGATGAAATACGACTCACGACAAAAACCGTGACCCAGGTCGACAACACCGCTATGCCTAGCCAGAGGTTGAGCGCGAGCAAAATACCGGCCGCAGTGGCCACACCTTTCCCGCCTTTGAACCCAAAAAAAATCGGATACAGATGCCCAAAAAATGCCGCAAGCGCGGCCAAAACCAAGCCCATTTCATGAACACCCCACTGCGGGGCCAACCCTTGCGCTAAAAATACCGCCGCCCAGCCCTTGGCACCGTCCCCCAACAACGTCAATGCCGCAGCGGCTTTCTTGCCGGTGCGCATGACGTTGGTCGCACCCGGATTGCCGGAACCATAGGTGCGGGGATCCGGCAAACCACAAGCGCGGCTGACCATGACGGCAAATGACAACGAACCGATTAAATAACAGAGAATGACGAGCGCTATCGTGCCCATGGGAAAAGCCTTAAAATGCGATACGTTTTCATTCTACGCAAAAACCCGTGGACATCATATTCCTACAAGAATACAAACTTGATCTGATCATTGGCATTTATGCGTGGGAACGCCATTTGCCGCAAACCGTTCAGCTTGATATTGAGATCGGCTTACCCGCAAATCAAGCCAGCAGCACCGACCGCCTGGAAGACACCATTGATTATGGCCAAGTGGTGCGAAGCATCGAAGCCAGTGTGCCGCTAAAGCATTTTGATCTTTTGGAAGCCTTAGCCGAACATATCGCACAGTTGATTCGCACTGATTTTAAGGCGCCGTGGGTGCGAATTTCGATCACTAAACTCGGTATGTTAAGCAATATTAAACGCGTGGGATTGACTATTGAACGCGGTCAACGCATCTAAGCCGATATAACGGCCTTGCCGCCATGTTGCAGCACGAAGCGCTTAAACGCTTCGGGAGGAATCGGGCGGCTAATCAAGTAGCCTTGGGCCAAATTACAATTCAGTGCCCGTAACGTATTAAATTGATCTTCGCTTTCCACCCCTTCAGCCACAGTGATTTTTTCCAATTCACGCGCCAGCGCGAGAATGGTGTGCACGATCGCATTGTCATCGGCATCGATATTCAACCCATCGATAAACGACTTGTCGATTTTGATCTTGTCTGCGGGTATTCGCTTTAGATACGATAAAGAAGAATACCCCGTCCCAAAATCATCGATAGCCATGCGGATACCCAGGGCTTTCAATCGGCCCATAATCAACATGCTCGATTCCGGATTCAGCATGGCCGCGGTTTCCGTAATTTCCAATTCCAAGAGGCCCGGTAGCAAGTCGAATTCGCGCATCGCCGCTTCAATCTTCGTTAGCAATTCCGGATCTTGGAACTGACGTGGCGAAATATTTACGGCAATGGAAACATCGAGTCCATCGGCACTCCAATGCTTGATTTGTCGGCAGACATCGCGTAGCACCCATTCTCCAATTTGCAAAATCAATCCCGACTCTTCAGCCGCACCGATAAAAACGTCCGGTAGCACCAATTCGCCACTCGGTTTAGTCCATCGCACCAAGGCTTCCGCACCAACGATGCGACCACCATTCAACTCGACGATCGGTTGGTACAGCATATGAAAAGCGCCCGTACGAATCGCCTCGCGCAATTCACTGTCCAGCTGCACACGCTGCCGCACGCGCGCTCCCATCTGCTCCGCATAGAACGTAAAAGCATTTCGGCCTTCGCGTTTGGCCTCATACATGGCGGTATCCGCATGCTGCAGCAACGCGCCCACTTCCTCTCCATGTTCTGGATACAACGCAATTCCAATCGAAGGTGTGACGCGCAAGGTATATTCGCCCACCGTCAAACTTTTTTGAAATGCCTGCAATAAACGTTGCGTGACATGCAAGGTCATGTCCAATCCACTGGTCGGCAATACAATCAAAAATTCATCGCCGCCCAAACGTGCCAACATATCGTCGCCACGCAAGACACTCTGAATTAATTTTGTGATCTCGACCAGCAATTGATCACCCACCGTATGACCGAATGAATCGTTAACATCCTTAAAGCGATCGATATCCAAAAACAAAACCGTGAACTGACCGCGTGTGTTGCGTGAGGATTTGATGCAATGCTGTATGGCATCCTCTACCGCCGCGCGGTTCGGCAAGCCAGTCAACGCATCGCGCCGCGATTGATCAATAAGTTCACCGCGATGATAACGCTCCCGAAGCGTAATCCGATACGCCATGAATCCAACAATCCCTAAAAACAACAGCGATACGATCAGTACCGGCTCATTATGCAACCACCAACGTTGCCACACATAATCGGCCGGTACAGAAACATAGGCGTACATGTTGACATTGGACAAACGCGTAAAAGCGCCGATACGCTCCCCGCGACTCCCTTGCCAAAACGAAGTCCCGCTGAAAAAGCCACTTTTAATCCCTGGGTTCGCCTGAATCATACGTACCGCGGGGCCCTTTGAGGCTTGCCCATAAATTTCAGCGGTTTCCGCAACTGGCCAACGGGCTTGTTGATAGCCATCTGCGCGCAGCAAGCCGATAATGCTGCCTTCAGGTGCCGGCAGTTGATGCAGAAAAGTGCCTTCGTGTTCCAAAGGGATGGAGGCTTGCACTAGAAAACGTGGCGTACCATCCTTCCCTCTAACAACGTGACGCAGGGCAAAACGCCAACGCTGTAAAGCCTTACCGTACTCCGGTGCCCCAATGAGATAACGCTGAGACGATTTAAAATCTAGCTGAAGTTGCTCGATGTAAGGCGGATCGGTTCGAAAATCAGGCAGTGTTTCATGCGCTGCCACAGCCGTGTTCAACAGCATTTGGCCATCCGGCGCAAACAAAACGATTGCCTTGACTTCGGGATAACGCTGTTGAAACGACAACAACTCGGCGCGAATAGATTCTGCGTTGTCCTGCACACTAGACTTGTCTAAGGACTGCCCCAAAGACACGAGGCCATTCCCCAAACTATCGAAAAACGATTGCGATGCCGTCGCCAGAAAGCTCGACAATATCGTCAAATTCTCACGCACTTCAGATTTTTCACGCTGCCAACTATAGACACCATAGGCGCCAATCGCGAACGTTGCCGCGAGCATAAAAGCAACGACCGCATTCCGAAGCACCTTCGGAAACGCTGTCTGATTATTCGAAAAGATCCCCATGTTTCTGCGTGAACGGTATCCTAAAAGTTTTAAACCCTTGATATCTTTTCATAAAAATTACAAAACATAAATAAGTATCGGTAATTATTCAATGTTCTTGAACCTTATCACGCGCAGATCAAAGCTGACACCCTAACCCCGCGGATGATGTTTAGCATGTAATTGCTGCAAACGCTCCTGCGCGATATGCGTGTAAATCTGTGTCGTGGAAATATCAGCGTGTCCCAACAGCATTTGGACTACCCGCAAATCAGCGCCATGATTCAGCAGGTGGGTCGCAAAAGCGTGGCGTAAGGTATGCGGCGAAAGCGATTTATGCACGCCGCCCCGCAACGCGTGGCGCTTGATCAAGTACCAAAACATTTGACGCGTCATCGCCCCGCCCCGCCCGGTCACAAACAGCGCGTCGCTTAGATGAACCCCGAGCAAAACGCCCCGCGCAGTCTCTAAATATCGCTGCAAACTATCCAAGGCTTGTTCGCCTAATGGCACTAAGCGTTCTTTTTCGCCTTTGCCCATGACTCGCACCACGCCCATATCAAGACTGGTTTCGATTAGCTTCAAATTGACTAACTCGGAAACCCGCAAGCCCGTTGCGTACAAGGTTTCTAGCATCGCTCGGTCGCGCAAACCCAATGCGGTGGCCTCATTCGGTGCTTGCAATAGCGCTTCGACTTCCGCCTCGGTCAACGTCTTGGGCAAACGACGTGGTAATTTAGGTCGCTCGATCAGAAGCGAGGGATCGGCCTGAATCATTCCTTGGCGCAAGGCATATTGATAAAAACGACGTACGCTGGAAAGTAGGCGGCTGGTGCTGCTGGCCTGCAATTGCGAAGCCTGTTGTGCCAAAAAATCGAGTAAATCGGCATGCGTTGCGGCAAATACACTACGGTTGCGTTGCCCCAACCAAGAAAACACTTTTAATAAATCGCGCCGATAACTCGCGAGCGTGTTTTTTGATAAACCTTCCTCCAACCACAAAGCATCACAAAACACATCCAGCAAAGCCTCTGTTTCTGCGAAGTCATCCAGCATGACGTCCTAAGTTCCCTGTAGGAGTCACCATTTCCCGCATCAACGCTGCCAACCCTCATGGCGCAGCAACCACGTCTTAATCGTTAACGGCGCGCCACTGGCATGATGCATAAATCCTCCGGCACTATGTTTCGCTACTACGCGGTGACAAGGAATAAAGAGTGGAATGGGATTATCTCCGCAGGCCCCGCCAATGGCACGTGGACTGGAACCCAGTTGTTGGGCCAATGCGCCATACGTCCAGGCACTGCCCCGCGGAATGGTGCACAATGCTTGCCACACTTTACGTTGATGTACCGTTCCAGTAAGTCGCAACGGCACATTCAAGACAAAATCCGGATCACGAATATAAGTGGCAATCTGAGCGCAAACCATTCGGGTAAAGTCGTCACTCGGTGCCAGAACCGATGCGCTGACAGCTAAAAAGTCTAAGCCAACCAGAGCATCGCTCTCGGTACGAATACCCAATACTGCGCAAGGTATTTTCATTTTCGCTTGATACGCGTTCGCAATAGATGAAGGAACAACAGTTTCCGCCCCCATTGTCTGCATGTGATCGCGTTTCATTTTTTGCGTTTGACTTTGCTGGGTACAGGTTTCTTCGAAATTGTTTTTTTCGATGCTAATGCTTGTGCGGTGACCCGCCGTTCAAACGAATCTGCATCTTCTTTATATCCAAGCTGCTCCAAATTACTTCTCACATGCTGAACACCGCGCAATGCAACAGCATCCGGCGCACGCAAATCACTCATCCATACACTTTGCGCGAAATAATCTGCCGCCAATAGCGCATTCTTACGTATTTCTTGGATACGCCCGGCGGTGAAATACAGGGAACGCGTCATCGTGCGTGGTGCTCCAGACGACAAGAGCAACAACAGATGATCAATTTCCGCATCGGACAAGCGCTTCCCCCCCCACGGCGCCACATCGAAGATCCAAACTGCCGCACCTTCGAGTTGCGCTGACACCAAGGATGCATAGAATTGAGCCTGCGCGGTTTCACGGACTTCCGCTTGCACACCATGTTGCGTGATATACGCATACAAAATCCGCGCACCCTGCCGATCAGCGCCGAGGCTAGCCGCCAATGCCAGCCAAGCCGCATCGTCGCCACGTAGCACTTGCGCCTGATTGCCTAAACGCTCGGCTTCACGCTGATATGCCCGCCATAACTGTTGCAGAGGGAGTGCAGAGTCGGCTTCCGTTTCTGAAACATTTAACCATTGTTCTAGCGCATTGATTTGCTGCCGATCATCTTTCAGCAGTTCCGCTGCGCCGGCGACGATCGCTGCATAATCTGAGGCATGCTGATTTTGTTGCAAAGCCGCGCGTGCTTGCAGCAATGCTGCCTCGGGTGCGATTAAACCTGATTTCATTTGCAACGCCAGCAACGCTGGACTTGCGACATCCAATTGCGCCAGCCAAGTCGTCGCTTCCGCTACGGAATTTTCTGCCAATAAGCCTTGCACAAACTCTGCTGCAACCGCCTGCGGTAATGGCTGAAAATCTTGCTGAAAGCGCAACATCGCGCGATAAGCTTCATCCGGTTTATGATCCTGCAGATAGGCACGAATAATCAGCCGACGCGCCCATTTTTGATCCTCTGGATTTAGCTCAAACTGCCAAATCAGTTGCGCCAACAAGGACCGTGCCGCAACATTTTGATTGCGCTCCAAGTTTGCCCAAGCCCCATGACCAAGTGCCTTTTGCAAGAAATCGCGGGGTGCATTACTGGGGTAAAGTTTAGCGCGCACCAATATTTCGGCGGCTTGTTTCGTTTCGGAAAGCAACGTAAGACGCAACGATTCCCAATCATACCAAACCGTTTGATCGGCTTGTGATGGCTGATCCCGTACCACGCGCGCCAACGCCAGTTGCGGCGAACCCGCCTGGTATAACTGGAGTGCGGTTTGAAATGAATCCGCTGCGCAGGCGGAGATGGACAAAAATAGTAGGGATACAAATGAGATGGCTTGCATGTCACCATTCTACCCCATGCAAATCCTCAGGAAAATCCAGCGTCCTCAGGGAAACGGCGAGCATCAAAACAAAACGGGCAGCCCAAAGCTGCCCGTCTTAAGTACACCCTATACTAAAAAATTACTGCGCTGCGACTTCCTTGACCACACGCGCACTCAATTTCTCTTTGATTCGTGCCGACTTACCGGAACGCTCACGCAAGTAATACAGTTTAGCGCGAGCCACATCGCCCTTACGCTTCACGTCAATACTAGCGACGAGTGGCGAGTAAGTTTGGAACGTACGCTCCACTCCCACGCCGGAAGAAATTTTACGCACGATGAAAGCAGAGTTAAGACCCCGGTTGCGTTTCGCAATCACCACACCCTCAAAAGCCTGGAGACGCTCACGCGTACCTTCCTTTACTTTCACTTGCACCACGACGGTATCGCCGGGGGCGAACACGGGTACAGTTTTACCCAAGCGGGCGATTTCTTCATTTTCAAGTTGCGCTATCAGGTTCATGGTCTTACTCCTTCATTACTTTCATGTCGTGCCGTGCTAATCACGGCTCAATCAAATTCTTGCTCGCGCTTGATGCCCTCAAGCAAACGCATTTCCTCTTTGGATAACACCCGGTCCTGCAACAGCTCCGGACGTCTGGTCCAAGTTCGCGCCAGCGCTTGCTGTAAACGCCATTTGCGAATTTCTTCGTGGTGTCCCGACAACAACACCGGCGGTACCGGCATCCCAGCATATACTTCAGGCCGTGTGTAATGCGGATAATCCAACAATCCATTCACGAATGAATCTTCAACTGCTGAATCTGCATCACCCAGCGCGCCCGGTAATTGGCGCACCAGCGCATCAATCACCACCATCGCCGCCAACTCACCACCGGATAAAACATAGTCTCCGATGGAAAGCTCTTCATCCACTTGCCGTTGTATCAGGCGTTCATCCACGCCTTCATAACGCCCGGCTAAAAAAATCAATCCCGGTTCGGCGGCTAACTCCATCACCACTTGATGCGTCAGTAGCCGACCTTGCGGTGAAAGGTAAATCACTTTCGGCCGCGAAATTCCACTCGCCTGTTGCGCGGTTTTGGCTGCGGTAATCGCTAACTCTAGCGGTTCCGTCAGCATCACCATTCCCGGGCCACCACCATACGGTCGATCATCTACGGTACGGTGGTTGTCGGTCGTAAAATCCCTAGGATTCCACGCCTGCAACGCAAACAATTCTTTTTCCAACGCACGGCTGGTAATACCCAGCTTTGCAACAGCATCCAACATGGGTGGGAACAACGTCACCACATCGAAGCGCGGTTTAATAATCCGCTCCCCATTCCACGTAAATTGTGCCGCTATCAAGATCCACTTTATGGATCACATGACGCAAAAACGGGATCAATCGTTCTTGATCCCCTTCGACCACCAGCACATCATTGGCACCGGTCGCCAGCATTGTCTTTACAGTGCCGAAGGTCAGCCCCTCGGTGTTCACGACTTTCAGACCGATTAAATCAGTCCAATAATATTCGTCACGCTTGGCTTTCGGTAATGCGGCACGCGGTACTGCAATTTCCATCCCGCGCAAGCTAAACGCCGCATCGCGATCGTCAATACCCGGCAACTTTGCCACCACCTCGCTACTGTGCGCCTTCGCTTCCAGCACCCGATACTCGGTATAGGCGCCATTTTTACCCAGCCACCAAGTGGCATAGTCAGTTAGCGCATCGACCGTTTCGGTATACGGGTGGACTTTAATCCAGCCTTGCACACCGAATGGGGCGATGACATGCCCCATCGTGATCATATCTTCAGGCAGCAGCGGTACCCGCTTGCTTGAGCAGACGCGCAACCGTTGGGCTCAACTGCGCGCCTTGACCTTGCCAGAAGGCGATACGGTCAGTGCTCATGCGCAGACCTTCGGTGCCTTCAGACGCCTTGGGGTTATAAAAACCCACGCGCTCGATAAAACGGCCATCACGGCGGGTCCGAGAATCGGTCACCACTACATTATAAAAGGGGCGTTTTTTAGCGCCGCCACGTGCGAGTCGAATTACAACCATGGTTATTCGCCTAATCTGAATACGGAAAAGGGCGAGATCTTACGGGATTCCTTCCAAATTCGCAAGCTTAAAACATGCTTCCCTAATACACCCTCAGTACTGGGTAAAAACAACCATTACCTTATTAGTCAATGACCTGCAGTCGCATAACGCTGCAATGATGCAGTCAATGATATAGTGCGGCATGTCTCAAATACACCCAATCAGCGCTATTTTGCTCGCCGGCGGCGCCGGTCGCCGCATGGGGGGCGAAGATAAAGGCCTGTTAAAACTCAAAGATAAACCGCTGGTGGAATGGGTGTTGGCGCGCATCGCACCCCAGGTCGATGAAATCCTCATCAGCGCCAACCGCAACTTGGATGTCTATCGTACTTTCGGTTATCCCGTTTTGCCGGACAAAACCGAGGGCTTTGCTGGACCGCTTGCCGGCATCGCGCGCGGCCTATTGGATGCCCAGCATGAATTTATTCTGTCAGCACCTTGCGACACGCCTTTTTTGCCGGACGATTT
>JAHECG010000119.1 GCA_024641855.1 Betaproteobacteria bacterium
GAAACCCAAGTGCGCGAACACCAGTTACAACTACGTCGGCGCTTGGAAAGCATCAAGCGCATCCATAAAGCAACCGACACGCTGGAAGACCGTATCCAAGAATTAGAGCACATGGAACGCAGTGTTTTGAAGCAACTCGATACACTCAATATCTTGAACAACGAACTCCAGCAAGCACTGGTGCACGACGCGAATCAGGATGTAATAGCAGCTTAATGTTTTATTATTTCTTTGTTGGTGAATTGAATTCTCAAATCGCGCGCAGACTCTTTACTCCGCCTATGAAAATATTATTCGTTTTCATTCACAGAAACCGCATTTATCAAAAATGCTAGATGGCATCAAAAAACTACTCGGAACCCATTCTCCAGATTCTTCAAAAGCCTTAAGCACCCTGCAAGAACAAGCGGCAAACTTCATCCATCAAAAGGAGTGGGATCAAGCGATAATTAGTTTTCGCGCAATTCTCGCTCAAAACCCCAGAGACGATAGCGCCTTGTATGGGCTGGGGGATGCACTATATCAACTCGATCAACATCTCGAAGCGCTGTCGACTTTACAGGAGGCGATTCGGCTAAATGAAAACGATGCTAACTATCATTATAAATATGGAAATGTCCTTAAAGATTTAGGGCGCCCGGACGAAGCGGTTGAAAACTATTTGCGTGCAACTTTATTAAATCCATCCCATTTTCAAGCCTTAAACAATCTTGGCGTAGTCCTTCAAAGCTTGCACCAGTACAAAGAATCCATCAAATACTATCGAAAAGCCCTGAAATTTAACCCGGATCTTTATCAAGCACTAACGAATTTAGCATATTTGTTGCAGCAGTTTGGCGACCCCAATGAAGCAATCAAACTATACCAGCAGTCATTCACCCTGAATCCCAACGAGCCTGGTATCTATTTACAATATGCAACACTGTTAAATGAGATTGGGCGTCGATCTGAAGCCTTATCAGCAGTGCATCAGGCTCTCACTCTAAACCCGGACTTATCTGATGCAAAAGTTTTGCTCTGTTATATCGAGAATCCTAAGGAGGAGAATAACGACGCAATTCATTGCTACGAATCCTTAATCACTCAAGGGGTTGAAACGCCATTTTTATGTTCGAATCTTGGTGAATATTATTCTGACCTCGGACATATCCAAGAAGCCATATACTGGAATCGTCGAGCTATTCAGCTTGATCCTAATTTTGTAAACGCCCACTTCTCTCTTGCTTCTGACTTGTTGATGCTGGGAAACTTTAGTGAAGGATTGGAAGAGTATGAATGGCGTTGGCAACTACCGCACTTTCTTGAGAATAACTTCAAAGATCTTCGCAAACCATTATGGGATTTCTCCAATGGAAAAACCATCCTAATCCATGCAGAACAAGGCTATGGAGACTCAATTCAATTCTCTCGTTATCTATCATTATTGAGTAACAAATGCAGCAAGGTATATTTTCAATGTCCCCAACCATTGAAACGTCTCATTCAAAGCATTCCTGGTATTTCTGTCCTTAGTCATAATGAAAATATCGTTGATTTTGATGCTCATATGCCATTAATGAGTTTACCAAGAGCATTTGGACATACCTTACAATCCATCCCCAATAACACTCCTTATTTATCTGCTCCCAAGGAAAGTATTCGCAAATGGCAACAACGAGTAACCGCTAATTCTGGATTGAATGTAGGTTTATGCTGGCACAGTCATAATCCAAGTGGTGCAAATCGCTTTGTTGCAAAGGGAAAATCGATTAAAAGCATTCCACCAGAGTTGCTACACTCCTTATTATTAAACTTTAAAAATGTAAATTTTTATAGCTTGCAAAAGAATGCTGCCCCTCCACCTATTATTTTCAACCAATCTCATAATTGGTTTGATTGGACTAATGAGTTAGATGATTTTTCAGAAACAGCTGCTTTTATCGAATCACTTGATTTGGTGATTTCAATCGATACAGCTGTTGCTCACTTGGCTGGCGCTCTTGGTAAACCTGTTTGGGTTTTACTCTTGAATATTGCTGATTGGCGATGGTTACAAAATACAAATAGATGTCCTTGGTACCCGTCAATGACGCTATTTAGACAACCAAAAAATCATGATTGGGAAACTGTAATATCTCAGGTAAAGAGTGCTTTAACAACGCATTTATTAAAAGACAAGGCTTAACTAGCAGAATACGCATGCCCACAGGCCCAATGAAAATAAATATATTAAAACCATTTAACATCAAGCAATTATCAGCCACCAGACCAGCGCTCTAGGCGACGGCGATCCCGTTTGGTGGGGCGGCCATGGATTTCGGCTGCAGGTTCCACTTGTACGCTCCGTACCGAAATTTGCGCTTGGCGCCGCTCCAGACTTTCTGCCGACTCTTCGTATAACATGCGCGCTTCTTCTGCTGGGCCACGCCGCGCGCTTAAACCAAGCACGCTGATTTCCCAAGTGTAATGACCAATTTGAATCTCTAATTTATCGCCAACTTGAATTTCTTTTGCCGGCTTCACCCGCTGCTGATTCAACTTGGCTTTACCACCCTCAACCGCTTGCGCGGCTAAGTTGCGCGTTTTAAAAAAACGTGCCGCCCATAGCCATTTATCAATGCGCAATCTTGAAGCCTCTGAAATCATCGGTATTTAATGCTCGCCAATTTATCTATCTGCCAATTTAACATTTAACCGCAACGAGCAAGCTAGCGCGTCAAACCCTTTATTGGCGTGGTTTGACTGGCTTTGACTCCTGGAAACACCTATTTTTACAGTAATATTACAAAGTTATTGCCTCAAATAACCCACAGCACGGGGCTTTGGCTAAGCAATAAAATTTTTGAATGGAAAAATGGAAGCTCAGAATTATAAGTAATTGTTTTTGTATGATAAACATATTGCGCAAATATTACTCTTAAAAAAAATAACGTTGTGAGCACTAGCAGTTAAGTCGCCTCCAAACATATTCTCCACATCTTTATCCACAGCTTTTGTGGATAGCTTTTTTAATGTGCCGCTCGTCGGAAGAAACCCTTATTTCATCCACAGTTGCCTATTACACTGGTATAAACACTTTAACAGACAGCGGAAGGTCCCCGCATGCAAAGAAGTTTCTATCAATTTGGAGATTGCGTTTGCGTTCAGCATTAGCCATGGCTGCTGCCACCGATACCGGGCTGCTTCGCACTCGCAACGAAGACAGTGTAGCGATTGATGCTGCGCATGGCGTTGCATTATTGGCTGATGGTATGGGCGGCTACAATGCCGGCGATGTCGCCAGCGGCATGACTGTAGAGCTCTTGATGACAGGTTTAAAAGCGCGTCTCGATACGCCTTCTTTTCCTGAGCAGAGTTTGGAAAGTGTCGTACGCGAGGAAGTCGCAAAATCTAACGCTATTGTATATGGCGCAGCGTTAGCGCAAACACAATATGCCGGCATGGGCACCACCTTGGTGCTGGCTGTTTTTCGCGACAACCAAATTATTTGCGCCCATATCGGTGATTCTCGTCTATATCGCTTGCGCGGCGAGACCTTCGAGCAATTAACGCGCGACCACTCTTTATACCAGGAGCAAGTTGACGAAGGCGTACTCTCCGAGAATGAACTCGCCAATTTTCAGCATAAAAACTTAGTGACGCGCGCCCTCGGCGTAGACCCAGAGGTGGAAGTCGATATCAACACCTATCCCGCTCAAGTCGGCGATATCTATTTGCTATGCTCCGATGGCCTGACCGATATGGCGAGCGTCAATGATATCCGCGACACCATCTATCTGAAGCGTCAACACCTAAAACAAGCTGCCCAAGCACTAATAAAGCTAGCCAACGACTACGGTGGGCGCGACAATATTGCAGTGGCATTAATTAAAGTTTGCAAACCTTTCCCCGCCCACAGCGGTTTTTTCCAAAGCATCAGTAAACGTTTATTTGCTTGATTAGGAAATTAGGAGTCACCCATGACCTCTCTGGTTCTAAGCTTCGATGGCGAAATGGTGAAAGAATATGAAATCACCAAACCCCGCATGACCATCGGGCGCCGCCCGCATCACGACATAGCTATCGACAACTTAGCCGTATCCGGCGATCACGCCGTTATCTTGCAGCAAGGCAATAATCTGATCTTAGAAGATGGTGGCAGCACCAACGGTACCAAGATCAACGGACAGAACGTGGAGAAACATACCCTGCAGAACGGTGACGTCATTGAAATCGGAAAATTCCATCTCAAATTTTTCGAAGGTAAGACTGCACACATCGAAGCGCCTGAACTCGAAAAGACCATGTTGATCCGCAGCCCCTTTGCCGGTAAGCAAATGGATCCGGATGAGCCCCCGGCGATTGACACCCCAACGGCTGTTGAGCCTTTTCCTACAACGGTGTCACCGATCATAAAAGCGCCTCAAACAACCGAGCACACCGTAGCTGCCGGCCCGATTCACAACGCCACACTCAAAGTCCTAAATGGAAAACAAGCCGGCGCGGAAGTCCCTTTAACCAAACCCCTCACCACCATCGGTAAGAAAGGTGTGCAAGTAGCCATCGTCACCCGTCATCACAGTGGTTACTTTATCAATCACGTGCAGGGTGCCTTCCCCATCGTCAATGGCGCCACAATCAACGAGAAGCCCTGTCCTCTGAGTCCTCAAGATGTGGTTGAGTTTAGTGGGGTAAAGTTGCGGTTTGAAACAAATTCTCCCAAAAATATCGAGTAAGGTAAGCACTGGGCGCTAAAGCGGCTATTGCATAAACACTGTTCACAGCTCAATTTCATCTATTTATATTTCTTAAAACATCATCACGTAAATTGTTAACATTTATTAAAAATCTTCTCGCTGGTTCAAAAAGATACTCTGAAAATCTTAACGATCAAGAAACAAAAAAGCGCCAATCGTACGCGAACACCAAACCGGGCAATAAAATTACAGATTTACAGCGCGGAAACGAATACCTGGCGAATGGCGACTTTGCCAATGCCGCTGCATGTTATCGTCAAGCGATTAGTCAATACCCTGACTTTGCGGATGCTTATATCAATCTGGGCTTTGTTTTAAAAGAACAAGCGCTATATGGGCAAGCAGAAGCAACGCTCGATCAAGCAATTCTTTTAGCGCCACAATCTGCTGATGCGCAATACCTGCTTGGATTTGCCGCGCATGAACAAGGCAATTTGGATAAAGCGATTCAACACTATCAAGTTGCTTTAGCAATCAAACCAGATTTCGAAGAAGTTTATTTAAGCCTTTTGAATGCATTGTTTGACTGCGGAAAAATCGATGCTCTTAAAGCGAAAATAGAAAAAGCACTCGCACTGTTTCCACTGACACCAGAATTTCACTTCTTTGCTGGAAACATGCATTATCTTTCAGAAAAATACAATCGAGCCATTGAGTGCTATCAGCGTGCAATTCAATTACGCCCTGATTTTTATGATGCATTTAACAATTTGGGGAAAGTATTTTTGCATATTGGCAATTCGAAATATGCATTTCGTGCTTATGAAATGGCGCTGACTATCAACCCAAAATCAATTGAAGCGGAAAGCAGCCTTCTGTTTCTTCGAACGAATCATTTTCAGCCCCACCCCGATTCTTATTTAACAGAGGCTAAGCACTTTGGCGAAAAAGTCACGCAGATGGCCATTCCATACACGGAATGGTCAGAAGATATTTCTGACCCCGATTTTGTTCCATTACGCATAGGTTTTGTTTCTGGCGACTTTCATCAACACCCCGTCGCTTATTTCTTAGAAAGTATTTTATGCGAAATTGACCCGAAGAATATCCAACTGATCTCTTTCCCCTCTTCGTCATTAGAAGACGAACTGACTACTCGACTAAAAACCTATTTTTCGGAATGGAATCCAATCGTTGGCCTGAGTGATGAAATTGCCGCGCAGAAAATCCATGCGCATAAGATTCATATCTTGATCGACTTGGCGGGGCATACCACTCACAATCGTCTACCGCTGTTTGCCTGGAAGCCGGCACCGATCCAAGTAAGTTGGCTGGGCTATTTTTCTAGCACGGGTGTCGCAGAAATAGATTATGTGTTGGCTGATCCAGTATCGGTTCCAGAATCCC
>JAHECG010000047.1 GCA_024641855.1 Betaproteobacteria bacterium
GCCAACTGACCTGGAGCTACAGCGTAGCGGCGAGCGCCGTAGAATACCTTGCTGCGGGACAAACCAAAGTTGAACAATTCACGGTCACCGTTGATGACGGACATGGCGGCGTGGTTGATCGTATCGTTACCATCACTATTACCGGCACCGCGGATGTAACTTTTGCGGCGGATGGATTGTTGGGTGAGTTTTATGGTTATAACGATACAGTCGTAGCTGGTAATCGCGTTCATGCAGATGATACGCATGCTGGAAATGACCCCAGTCTGGTACTTAAAACGAGTAGTAATCTGGATGCGGTAGAAGATATTGCGTTTATTATTAACGGCCGCAATACGGCTGTCGGTGGTGCGGCCACTGTAGTTGGTACTGCAAATGCGGCTGCGCTGAATGCGGCAGATGTGAAATTCAATGTACTAAAGTTGGATTTTGGTGTTGATGCTGGCCATAAGGTATCCAGTGGCCTTGGGTCAAATGGCGCTCAGGCTGCTGGGACTTTATTATCTGTTGAAGATAACCTTGAAAACAGTGCGACACATGCATTAGCCAATTTTTTAGAAGTCGAAGACTTTCCGGCAAACCCCTATGTAACGCACTTTCCGATCGTGCAAACTGGAGCGCCGGTGGGCACGGGTGTGGGAACGGAAACAGGTTTAGGGAAAACAACGGACGCCATTATTCGAGTGAGTGGAGGTGCATATCTTGAGCATGGCAGCTACGACTTTAAAGTGCTGGCTGACGATGGTTTCAGTTTAAGAGTAGACAATAAAGTGGTGTTTGAATTTGATGGTAATCAGGCACCTACTACGCGCACTTTTAATAATTTGGTGATCGGTGACATGAATGCTTTAACCCCAATAGAATTGTTATATTGGGAGCAGGGCATTAATGCGGTTTTACAAGTGCAGTACAAGCTATCTAGTGAAACCACTTGGAAAACATTATCTACGGATAATCTAGCGCTTTACTCACCGGAAGCGACGGCGCTAGTCAATACGTCTTTATCCTCAGGGCTGGCGGGTACGCAAGATATTGTCTTTAATGCTACCACCGGATCTTATGAATTGCGCACCGGTATTAGTCGGTCAATATCAAACGCCAGTGCTCCCAGCGATTACTTGGGTGGCGATGCCCGTGATGTCCTTGACGCGTCCGCTACTACGATCGGTGTAACCTTGGATGGGAAGGGTGGGGCAGATACCTTAATTGGCGGCGCTGGGAATGACACGCTTATTGGTGGTGCGGGCAATGATGTGCTGGATGGCCGGGGTGGCGCAAATATGTTGGTAGGTGGATCGGGCGATGATATTTATCGCCTCAACAGTGCGGCTGATTCGGTGGTAGAAACCGGAGGAACCACCGGTGGCTTTGATACAATCGAATTAAATTATGCACCTGTTGGCGGCACCTATACGCTAGATGCCCAAGTAGAAAACTTAACGTTGCTGGCTGCTGGAAACTTCAACCTTAAAGGGAATGCTTCCAATAACCTATTAATTGGAAATGATGGCAACAATGTCTTGAGCGGCCTGAATGGCGATGATCGTCTCGTTGGCGGTCAAGGAAACGATACCTTGAGTGGTGGGAATGGTTATGACGTTTTTGAATGGCGGTTAGCGGATAAAGGTGCGCCAGGGGCTCCCGCCATCGATACAATTACGGATTTCACCTATACCAATGCTGGGGTGGATAAGTTGGATTTGCGCGATCTATTGGTTGGTGAGGCCTCTTCACATATTGATGCCAGCGTGACACCCAATATCGGTAATCTGCTCAACTATTTGGATGTTACAGTCGGAAATAACCCGATCACAAATGTTGTAGAGACAACGATACACATCAGTTCTACAGGGGGCTTTGCTGGAGGAATATATTCGGCCAGCGCAGAAGACCAAAGTATTGTATTGACGGGGGTTAACTTATTTTCGGTAACCGGGTCAGCAGCTGGGAACGAAACACAGTTGCTGCAAAATTTGTTGAAAAATGGCACGTTGATTGTAGATTAAACGCCTTAAGTAGCGAAGTGCCAAAGCCGCTTAACCAGCGTGTACGCGGCATCAATTTACTGGGCGTACGTTAAAGTTTGCCGACAAAACACAATCTCGTCGTGGATGCAACGTTAGGAAGTCCAATGCCTTATATTGCGCGTGATTCTGATGGAAAAATTATTGCCGCCAGCCCAATGCCGCTAGATGATGCGAGTGAGGCAGTTGCTGCAGATGCGCCGGAGTTGCTGGCTTTTGTCGAGTCGATCACGGGTGGCGCGAGCGAACTGGCGATTTCGGATATGAAATTGATCCGTGCGATCGAAGATATTGTCGATTTGCTGATTTCAAAAAACATTATTTCGATTACCGATTTACCTAATGCGGTTCAGGACAAATTATTGCAGCGACATTCTCTGCGGCATTCGCTGAATGCGCTGACATTGATCAGTGAGGATGATCAAGGCATTATTTGACGAGGTGATCGTGATCATCAACGCTGAATCGCTGGCCCAGTGGCACCATCAAACCCTAGTATGGGTAACATCCCCAGCTCACTCTCTTCTTGCACGCCTTCCGCAATCACTTTGATGCCCATGGCGTGTGCCATTTTGCATAGCCCGGTTAAAAATTCTTGGTTCTGGGCGTTTTGGGGGACGCCTCGAATAAATCCGTAATCGATTTTCAGATAGTCTAAGCCCGCGTCGGCGAACTGCGGCCATTGGCTCAATTGTTGTCCAGCATGGTCGAGGCCAATCTGGCAACCATGCGTTTTGAGTGTGCGTGCCAAATCCCGGTAGGCATCCGGTTGCCGGAATGCCCCATATTCCGTAACTTCCACCAGTAAACGCGCGCACAAATTTGGATAGCGGTTAAGCAGGTGCGTTAATTTATCGCGAAAGCCCCAGTCGATAATACTTTCGGCGCAAAGATTGATGGCTATATCACCAGGTGTCGTTTGTAGTGCTTCAAGCGCGTGCGCTACGGCAGCCAGATCCAAGTTCGACGATAGTTTGTGGCGCAGCGCCATCGGCAGAAAATCGCCGGCAACGAGCCACTGACTGGCGTCTTCTGCTTGCAAGCGCAGGAATCCTTCTTGGTGCCAGGGTTGTCCCTCCGCGGTGTCGATGGGGTAGAAGACGAGTTTTAAACTTTGTTTTTCCAGTGCATTATTGATTAGAGCAGACCAAGCTTCCGCCGAGCGAATGTTTGGGATCTGATTGTCTGGTGCGGCATGCCAAGCATTGGCCCCTTTGACTTCAGCGGCGGCGAGCATTTGGTCGCACGCGGCCAAAATGCTGGCCAAAGGATCCCCTCGCTGATAAGCAACAGCGCCGAGATGAAAATACTCGACGATGCTTGGCCAGTTCACTTGCAGTTGTTGTTGTAGCGTTTGCGTTAGCGTGGCAGCTAAGGTGCGGTGATCGCTTACGCCGGGAATGGCCACCGCAAAGTCCGATCCTTTAACGCGCGCGGTCATCCCCATGCTGTGTCGTTTGCAAAATTCATTCAGATGATTAGCGATTGAATTGAGCAATTGATTGGTTGCGCTGTGACCAATTTGCCGATTGAGATTATCTAGGGATTGCAAGCGGAGCAAAAGAAACGTGCCCATTGCGGGCGATTCTTTATGATTGAGCGAATCTTGAAATTGATTCATAAATAAATCACGATTGGCAAGTCCTGTGACCGGGTCGTGATTGACGGCACGGCGCAAACTATCCAGTCGTGCGGCTTCTTCGGAAAAGAATTGTTTGAGACGCGCGACCATTTCATTCATCGCGCGCACCACACTTTTTAATTCTAGGGTGCGCGGTTCGGGTAGGGTGATGAATTGTCGATCACTGATGGCTTGTGCCTGGCCGACGACTTGATTGAGCGGTCGTGCAATCATACGCATGACGAGGCTACCAATGCCACCGGCGATCAAACCTGCCGTCAGAAACCACGCCAGGAGTTTCAATGCCCCTTGCCATAGTTCCTGATAGGCAAATCGGTTATGGCTGACAACCGTTAACGTGCCGAGCTGGCGCCAACCATCTTGCACGTGGGCAACGCCTTCGGTGGCACGCAACGGAATCAGACGAACAAACCAAGCCGGCGTTGCGTGATCGGTAGCCTTGTATTGGTGTTCGACCACAACATGATGTTCGGGGTCGACCAAACGGATGAGTTGGTAGTGCCCGGTATCGAATTGCGCTGAGAGGATCAAGGCGACAGCGATAGGGTCTTTATTCGGTTGTTGTGATAGCGCGAGCGCAAGCGATTCGGCGTTATCGATATTTTTCAGCGTGAGTTGCTGTTCTAAGTAGCCGCGTGCCGATAGCACGCTGATCAG
Organism: Betaproteobacteria bacterium; assembly: GCA_024641855.1. Classification (GTDB taxonomy): domain Bacteria; phylum Pseudomonadota; class Gammaproteobacteria; order Burkholderiales; family Thiobacteraceae; genus RBG-16-58-11. The sequence goes on from JAHECG010000047.1 coordinate 4,324, forward strand.
AAAGCTACCGATAAAGATGAATGTCATTAAACTGACAATCGCTAGCCATAGCTGACGGAATAGTGACATGATTTAGTCTCCTAGGAAGCTTTTGATTTTTGAATAGGGTCGGTTGCAGTTCATTCCACACCTTCTTTCTGCATTCTTTCGATGACGCCGCGCCAACGAGATAGACGCGCCGTGGCGCTGCTGGCAGCATTGCCTGCCTGGTTTTGGCCTACCCATAAACCTTCGCTATTAAAGCTGAATACAGGGTAGAGATCGGTGCGGCGCGAGGCAGGAAAAATTTCCGTGACTAGATTATCCAGGATCACAGGTTCATCTCCGGATTTAGCGTAATAGCCGAGGACCATGTGAGCTTGACTCAAACTGCTGTGTGGCCCGCCGATCTGCGCTCGAACATAGATCAGGCGCATGCGATCGATGGGGATACCTAGCAGTTTCAATGTGACATATTTGGCAATGGAAAAGTCTTCGCAGTCACCCGCGCCGCGCCCCATGGTTTCTAACGGCGTAGCCCAGTAATCGGCTTGTCCCCAAATTTCTTGGTCATCTCGAAATGCAATGCGGTTGTTGAAGAACGCATTGACGCGTTGGATCTTTTCACTTTCAGATAAATGCTGTGCTTGTGTCAATAAAGTACGCCATTGTTGGACGGTATTGCTGCCATTGGCCCCATAACGCTGCTGCGCCAGTTGTAACATTTTATCCAGGTCTGGTGCGGCGATGACAGATAAACATAGGCCGAGCAAAAGCACGGCCGCGCAACGATACGCGCACCGTCCAACGATGCGCCTAATGGTGTCTTGAGGCCTGCTGGCGGTACGGGATAGTGTGTTAGCGGAGACGTGTTGTTCGCGCGGTCTATTCAGTTGCTTCATACCCCCTTCGAGGCAGATGATCCCAAGTCGGACAGTGCATTTGTTGGTGCTTTAGGGTTATCTGGTATAAATTTTGCTGGTAAGATAAAACATCGGATAGAAAGTGCTATTTCTTGAGGTTGAATCGGTGCTTTTTACTAAAAATACGGGGAATTTGGAATGAAGATTAAATCACTGCGCATTGCGGTACTGCTGGCTCTTGGTCTTGGGGTGACGCAAGTTGGGGCGATTACCTTGAATGAGGCGACGCAACAGGCTGTGCTAAAGAACCCTGAAGTGCAATTACGTTGGAATTCCTTTAAAGGCGCTATTGCGCAGCAAGATGCGGCCCGCGGCGGTTATTACCCGCGTGTGGATGTAACGGCTAGCGTTGGCCGTGAGCATTTATCTCAACCCAATCGTCCGGATAGCAGCTTTTCGCGTAACAATGTAACGGCTTCGCTGAGCCAATTGCTGTTTGATGGCTTCGCGACTCGAAATGAAGTGCGGCGCCAGGGCTATAACAAGTTGTCGCGATACTTTGATTTGATGGATGCTTCCGAAACGGCGGCGCTGGAAGCCGGCCGAGCTTATTATGATGTGCTGCGTTACCGCAAACTGATTAAGTTGGCGGAAGAAAATTACGCGCAACATAAAGCGTTATTTGATTTAATGGAACAGCGCGCCAAAGTGGGTGTTGGACGGCGCGTGGATTTAGAGCAGGCGGGTGGCCGTTTGGCTTTATCGGAATCCAATCTGTTGACGGAAATTTCCAATTTGCATGATGTCAGCGCACGCTATCAGCGGATAGTCGGCGATCTACCGCCAGTCGCAATGGATGAGCCTGCGTTATTGCAAAAAGGGTTGCCGGGCACCCCGAATGCGGTCATAGAAGAATCGATTCTCCATAGTCCGGTGATCGCGGCTGCCATTGAAGGGATTCGGGCTGGGCAATCAGAATTAAATGGTCGTCAATCAGCGTTTTCTCCCCGCGTTGATCTGCGTGCACGCCAGAGCTTAGATCGTAATCTAGATGGCGTCTTAGGTAACCGAAATGATAGCGTGGTTGAAGTGGTGCTGAATTACAACTTGTTTCGCGGTGGCTCCGATTCCGCCTTGAAGCGACAAGCTGCCGAGAATCTAAATGCAGCAAAAGATTTGCGGGACAAAGCTTGCCGCGATGTGCGGCAGACTGTGGTGATTGCTTACAACGATACCAGCCGAATTGCCGAGCAATTGCGTTATTTGAACGCGCATCAATTGGCTGCGGAAAAAGCGCGCGATGCTTATCGTAAGCAGTTCGATATCGGACAGCGCACCTTGCTGGATTTGCTGGATACTGAGAATGAATTATTTCAAGCGCGCCGTGCCTATGTGAATGCCTTGAATGATCATGGTATTGCTTATGTGCGAACCCATGCGGCCATTGGAAATCTGTTGCAAACATTGAGCCTAAAATCGATTGAAACGCCGTCGATTGCTGAGATGGGCGAAGATCGTTTTGATGTTGATGCCGCAACGGCATGCCCCGCTGAAGCCCCTAGCATGTTGGTGGTCGATAAAGCCGCCGCAGCTGCACGCGCAGCCGCCGCGAATGCTGTCGTGGTTCCAACACCTGTGGTGAAACCTTAAGCAGGTTGTGCGTTGCGACGGTTGATGGCGTACGCTTTCGTTAAAGTCATACGCCTAATGGGAGTGCTTGGCTAGCAGCTTGATTTTCTGTGGATATCGATGTAAATCGATAACCTTATGATATTAAATAGTTAATTATTTAATATTGGGCCGGAATTTATTTTTGTGACGTGCAAAACTCCTTCCGTCTTAAATTCTTGAGGCAGAAACTCAATTTATTCCTATTGTTCCCCGCTATATATCAGGCATTGTCTTGAATTTATTCGGTTACCCTATGAATTTGCGATATAATTTCACCCCCATGCCGTGCATATGCTATTTACATAAATGTATTATGCGGATTTGTCACACGGACTGGGTAGAGTGCTTGGTTTTTCTACGAGATCGCGTTGATGAAGAAGGAGTTGGCAGATGCCACGATTAGGACAACTAAAGCGAGTGCAAGATGGTTTCACGCTGTTGGAATTGCTGGTGGTGATGGTCATCATTGGGCTCTTGGTTGGTTATGTAGGGCCAAAGTATTTTGCGCAAATTGGTAAGTCAGAAGTCAAAGCGGCAAAAGCGCAAATCGATGCGTTGGGAAAAGCGTTGGATCAATATCGTTTAGATACTGGTCATTACCCAAATACTGAGCAAGGTTTGAGTGCGTTGGTGACAAAGCCAGCGAACGAAGCTAAATGGGAAGGCCCTTACCTGACAAAATCGGTTCCATCGGACCCTTGGGGCCGGCCCTACATTTATAAAAATCCCGGCGAGCACGGTGACTACGATTTGCTGTCTTATGGCAAAGACGGTCAATTGGGCGGAACGGGCGATGCTGTTGATATCGTGAATTGGTAGGTTGCGCATGGACCTAAAGATGAACGCAAGTTTTCCTTTGGTCGCGCGTAAGTTGCCAGTTTCAGCGACTTGCTTAAAGTGATGGTGGAGCAATGCGTTTCAATGTAAAAGCCATGCGTGTTGGGGAAGGCGTTACAGCCCTGGCGCTAGAAGCCACGAATGAAACAGACGCATTGCGTCAAGCGGAGTCGCAGGGCTATACCGTACTTGCCGTTGGCGCACGTTCGGGTTTTGCAGGGTTTGGCCGCGCACGGGGCTTGTTTCCTTTAGTCTTGTTCAGCCATGAATTACTGGCTTTATTGGATGCAGGCTTGCCCTTGGTGGAGGCAGTCGAAACCTTAGCGGAGAAGGAGCATCGCCCAGAGGTTAAACGTGCCATCACGCAGGTGATCGAGCATCTGTACGAAGGTAAAACGCTCTCTCAGGCTTTGGAATATTTCCCGCAATCCTTCCCTGCGCTTTATGTCGCAACCGTACGCGCTGCGGAACGTACTGGCGATCTGCAGGAAGCGTTGAAACGCTATATCGCGTATCAAACGCAGCTCGATACCGTGAAAAAGAAACTGGTGTCGGCTTCGATTTATCCCGTGTTGTTGGTGGGTGTGGGTGGGCTAGTGACGCTGTTCCTCATGGGGTATGTGGTACCAAAATTCAGTCGTATTTTTGAGGATATCGGCGGTGATATTCCGTTGTTGTCTCGCTTGTTGATCAAATGGGGCGTCTTGATGGAAACCTATGCGCTGCAAATCGGTATCGCAGCGCTAGTGTTGACGGTGTCGTTGGTTTATATGGCGCGCTTGCCAGAAACGCGACGTTGGGTAGGGCAAAAACTATGGAGTATTCCAGCGATTGGTGAGCGCATGCGTGTTTACCAACTTGCGCGCTTTTACCGCACGGTAGGGATGCTATTGAATGGCGGTATACCGGTGGTTACTGCCTTGGAAATGGTGGAGGGGCTGCTGCATACCACGCTACGCGGTTTGTTGCGTCGCGCGGCGTTGGATATTCGCGAAGGTAAGCCGATGTCGCAAGCGATGGAAGCCAATCATTTGACGACGCCCGTTAGCTTACGCATGTTGCGTGTCGGCGAACGTACCGGGCGCATGGGTGAAATGATGGAGCGGGTCGCTGCATTTTACGATGAAGAAATGGCGCGCTGGGTTGATTGGTTTACGCGCTTGTTCGAGCCGATTTTGATGGCGCTGATCGGCGTGATTATTGGCGGTATTGTGGTGCTGATGTATATGCCGATCTTTGAACTGGCCGGGAGTATTCAGTGAACGCGAATCCAACGAACATCGATGCACAAGCGGAAGGTTACGTGCCACGCAAAATTGCGGGCGATATTATGCAATTAGCCCGCGCAGAAGCGACGCGCATGCGCCGCCGCATGGTGGATGTTTTGGAAGAAAAGCTGGGCGTGCCACCAGCGGTGTTTACGGCAAGTTTAGGATTGACTTTGCATTATCCCGTGCTGGCGATGGAACAAATGCAGCAGATGAATCCCGCCTTCGATTTGTTGCCGTTTTCGGTTGCGCAGCAAAAAAACTGTGTTGTTTTTCGAGATGCTGCCGGGAAATTACTGGTGGTGACGGGCGATCCATTTTTGCATGGACTGAGTGCCTGGGCCGAAGATGTTATGCCCGGTCCGTTTGTCTGGCATTTGGCACACAGCGCCGATGTGGTGGCGTTTTTGGCGCGCTTCGAGGAATCGATGCGCGCGATGGAGAATGTCCTTACGCTGGAAAAAGGCGATGAAGCCAGCGTTTTGCATCTTGAAGATTTATCGCTCAAAAGCATCAGCGAGGACACTAGCCCTGTAGTGCGCTTGGTGAATTCAACACTCTACGATGCACTCAAAACAGGTGCCAGCGATATCCATTTGGAAACGGTGGCCAACGGACTCGTCATTAAATACCGCATCGATGGTGTGTTGTCGCAAATTGGTAGCGTGCCACGTTTGGACTTTTCCGAGCAGGTGGTGTCGCGCATCAAGGTGATGTCGGAACTCGACATCGCAGAACGCCGTGTACCGCAAGACGGTCGTTTTAAAGTGTCGATGAGTGGGCGGGAAGTGGATTTTCGCGTCTCGATCATGCCGTCGATTTTCGGCGAAGATGCAGTGTTGCGGATTCTGGACAAACAAGCGTTGTCCGATCAGGTAAAAGGTTTGCGTCTGGACTATCTCGGCTTTGACGCGCAAAGCATGCGTGAAATGCGCAAGTTGTCCAATGAGCCTTATGGCATGGTGCTGGTTACTGGACCGACGGGGTCAGGCAAAACTACTACGCTCTATGCTGCGATTACTGAGATTAATCATGGTCAAGATAAGATCATCACCATCGAAGACCCGGTGGAATATCAATTGCCCGGCGTGTTGCAGATCCCGGTGAATGAAAAGAAAGGCTTAACCTTTGCGCGTGGCCTACGTTCGATCTTGCGCCATGATCCAGACAAAATCATGGTGGGCGAAATACGTGATTCGGACACGGCGCAAATTGCCGTGCAAGCGGCGTTAACCGGTCACCTCGTGTTTACCACGGTGCATGCCAATAACGTGTTTGATGTGATCGGGCGCTTTATGCATATGGGGGTAGATCCTTATAGCTTTGTTTCGGCTTTGAATGGCGTGTTGGCGCAGCGCTTGGTGCGGATTAGTTGCCCGCATTGCAGCGTAGAAGATGAGCCATCGGATCAATTGTTAGTCGATTCCGGACTGACGCGCGACAAAATCGAACACTATCAATTTCGAATTAGTCATGGCTGTGGACAATGCCGAGGCTCTGGTTTCAAAGGTCGAAAAGCGATTTCGGAAATGTTGAATTTAAACGACGAAATCCGAGAACTGATTGTGGGCCGCGAGCCGATCCGAAAAATCAAAGATGCGGCGCGGCGTAATGGGACGCGCTTTTTGCGCGAGGCCGCTTTAGCGTTGGTGGCGAATGGTGAAACAACATTGCAGGAGGTTAATCGTGTCACGTTTGTGGCCTGATCAACTATCCCTCGCAATAACGCCGGATCGCATTGTCTTGGTGCGGGGGCGTAGTGGCTTTCGTTCGCGATTGATCACTAAGGCGATTGTGCCAGTGACTGCAACGGAAGTCGGTTGGAAGCCTGTATTAGCGGCCTTGGCGAAAGTCTTAAAAGCAGATCCGCAGTGGCAAAAGGCGGCCACGTCAGTGGTTTTGTCGAATAGTTTTGTGCGCTATCAGTTGGTTCCTTGGAGTGATGAGATTCATAGTCCGGAAGAGCGCGAAGCGTATATACGACAGAGTTTTTCGCAGGTATACGGGGATCTATCCGCAACCTGGATATACGTGGTAAGCGAGGTTGCGCGTGGCGCTGCATGGGTGGTTTGTGCAATTGATCGCGATTTGTTGTCCGCTTTGGAAGATGTGGTAACGCAAGCAGGTTCTACCTTGGTGTCGGTTGTGCCCCATGTGATGCCTGCATTTAATAGCGTGCGACGTGTGATTAAGCAGAAAGATTGTTGGTTCGTGCAAATCGAAAAAGACAAAATGCTGCTTGCGTTGATTACGGGTGGTCATTGGCAATCGATCAGTAGTCGCCAAATTGCTGGGGAACGTTGGCAACACGAATTACCGCTGCTACTCGATCGCGAGTGGCGTTTAAACGGGATGAGCCAAGTCCCGCGTGAGGTGATTATTTCAGCACCTGAGGCGCATCAAGCGGCGTTGGATGGTGAGGGTAAATGGGTGTTCCATTGGCTGCGCCCAGTATTACGTTATGGTTTGGTTGGGCGCATAGATGCACCCTATGCAATTGCGGTTGGGGCTTGATATGGCATTAAACGCGCTAGCCTTAGATTTCAAACAAACGCCGCGACACTGGTCTGTGTTGGGGTTGTTGTTGTTGTTGATTGGCGGCGCTGTGTTGGCTTATGTAGCGAACACAGAGCGCTCCCTGACAGGGCAAATTGAATTGGCGGAAGCGCGTATGGCCGTGTTGGCGAAGCGTGGAAAATTTAAGCCCATGCAACCGATCGATGCACAGGAGTTACAACAAGATATTCGCCAAGCGAACGATATATTGCAACAGCTGGCATTGCCTTGGGATAGCTTATTTAAAGCCGTGGAAGCCAATAGCGAAAAAGAAATTGCGTTACTGTCGATTCAACCGGATGTGAATAAACACCTAGTTCGCATTGGTGGGGAAGCTAAAAATTTCGATGCCTTGCTCGCCTATATAACACGCCTAGAGCAAAGTCATATTCTAAATCACGTGTATTTAGTCAGCCATGAAGTGCGCACGCAGGATGCAGAAAAACCGGTGCGTTTTGCTTTGTTGGCGAATTGGTCGGTGCAGCCATGAATCTGAAATCGATTTGGCGACGTTCGTTGGCGCTACTGGCATGGCCTGGTCTGCTAGGCTTGGTGTTGTTGGTGTTGGCCGCTGGCGTGTATTTGTACCAAATTCAACCAAAGTCCGCGCAACTGCTGACCTTGAAACACGATAGCGCCTCGTTGAAATTACGTATTGAACAGGCGGCCAAAAGTGGCATTCCTGAAACCAGCGATCTAGATGAGCTGAATAAGTTTTATGGCTTTTTTTCTGATGCCTCATTGAGCGATTGGCTAAAAAAATTGTATGCAGCGGCGGCAGAACAAAATTTGGTATTGGCGCAAGGCGAATATCGCATTACGCCAAGCAAGAATGGCAGGTTGATTCGCTATCAAATCACCTTGCCGGTAAAAGGCAGTTATTTGCAAATACGCCAATTTATTGCAAAAGCCTTAACCGAGGTGCCGGTAGCCGCGTTGGAGGATATTACCTTTAAGCGGGAAGCTATTGGTGCGACCGAAGTAGAAACACGCATTAAGTTAACGTTGTTTCTCGGCGCGAATAGCGTGGGGAAACCCTAATGGCCATGACCGCACGTACACGTTGGTTGATTTTAGGCTCCGTGCTGACGGCAACGCTGGTGGCGATGGTGTGGGTCGACGATCAAACGGAGCAAGCACCGGTTACAGCGACAGAAGTCAAAAAAAGCAAAGCCGGTAGACCGACGATAAAAGCACAAAACTTGCGCTTGGCGTTAGAGAAAATACAGCGTAAGCATGGTGAAGAAGCGGAACAGGTACAGGATGTCTTTAAAGCGAAATCCTGGTATGTGCCGCCCCCGCCACCCAAGCCTGTGCCCCCACCACCCCCAGCGCCGCCGCCGTTGCCTTTCAAATATATGGGTAAGCTGTTGGATGCGGGAAAATTAACGGTGTTTATTAGTAAGCAAGATCGAAATTATGCAGTGAATGCTGGTGACACCATCGAAGGTTCATACCGCGTAGATAGCGTGGAAGCGCAGCGCGTCTTGTTTACTTACTTACCACTCAATATGCAACAAACGCTCGTCATAGGAGGCGTTAATTGATGAATAAAATTAAAAGAATCAGCCTGGGTCTATTGGTGTTGACCATGCTTACCGCCTGTACTGCAGGACGCGATTCCTTCAACGCCGGTCAGGAATTAATCGAATCGGGTCGTATTGAAGAAGGGCTGGCCGCATTGGAGCAAGCGCTCAGCGAGAATAGTAAAAACGTTGAGTTCAAGGCGTACTACGTACGACAGAAGGAACTCTATATCGCTTTCCAACTGCGCAAAGCCGACAATCTGCGCGCCGCAAAGCAGTATCCAGAAGCCGAGGCCGCCTACCAGCGCGTATTTAAATATGAAGCGCAAAATCGGCGCGCAACGGATGGGCTCGAAGACATTCGGCAAGACAAGCTGCGCGATGATAAGGTGGCAAGTGCAGAAAAATTGCTGAAAGCCGGGAAAGTAGACGAAGCGCTGGAAGTTGCGCGTAGCGTACTCGCCGAAAATCCGAAGCATGCGTCGGCACTCAAAATTGTACGCACGATCGAAGCACAAGCCCAGGCGAATAGCGCGTCCAATGGTTTGAGCGCCGCTTTTAAAAAACCAATTACGCTTGAGTTTCGCGATGCAAATGTAAAAGCGATTTTCGAGGTTATTTCACGTGCTACGCAAATCAATTTTATTTTTGATCGCGATGTGCGCCCCGATTTGAAATCTACGATTTTCGTGAAGAATACGACCATCGAGGATGTGATTAATTTATTGATGGCAACGAATCAATTGGAAAAGCGGGTGTTGAACGAGAACACGATTTTGATCTACCCCAACACCCCGGCCAAGGCCAAGGATTACCAGGAATTGATGGTGCGTGCATTTTACTTGGCGAATGCAGACGTAAAACAAACACTGAACATGATTAAAACCATCGTCAAAACGCGCGATGTGTTCATTGACGAAAAGTTGAATCTATTGGTGATGAAAGATACACCGGATGCCATTCGTTTAGCTGAAAAGCTCATTGTCGCGCAGGATCGCGCGGAGCCGGAAGTGATGCTGGAAGTTGAAGTGTTAGAAGTTTCGCGCAATCGCTTATTGGATTTGGGGATTCAATATCCGAATACCTTTACCGCGCTTAATATCGCGAATCAGACGACGCAAAGCACGACGGGTGGTGTGGTGGTGAGCACGCAAGCGCAAACGACGAATTTAGTGACGATCGATACGCTGAAAAATTTAGTCGGCGGTAGCATTGCTGTTTCGCCAAATTTGCAGTTGAACTTAAAGAAGGAAGATGGCGACGCGCAGATTTTGGCGAATCCGCGTATTCGGGTAAAAAACAAAGAGAAAGCAAAAATTCATATTGGCGATAAAGTACCAGTGATTACCACCACCAGTACGGCCAATGTTGGCGTTTCGGAATCGGTGACCTATCTGGATGTGGGGTTGAAGCTGGATGTAGAGCCGCAGGTTTATCTGGACAGCGAGGTTGGCATCAAGATTGGTCTTGAGGTTTCAAATATCGTTCGCGAAATTCGCAGCCAAACTGGCACGCTCACTTATCAAGTGGGGACGCGTAATGCGGCCACGGTGTTGCGTTTGAAAGATGGTGAGACTCAGGTGTTGGCAGGTTTGATTAATGACGAAGATCGGAAAAGCGCAAGCAAAATTCCGGGGCTAGGGGATTTGCCGCTGATTGGACATTTGTTTTCGACCCATCGTGATCAAACTGTTAAAACCGAAATCATTTTATTAATAACGCCCCACATCATTCGTAATTTGACGCGCTTGGAAGCGAGTATGGGTGAATTTTCATCTGGCACGGAGTCTTCTATTGGCTCGCCATCGTTGAACTTACGTAAGGCGGCTGGTGACACCAGTCCCGCTGCACAAAACGTAAAACCCCTGCCTTTGCCAATAATTCCAGCGGCCGCTGCATCTGTCGTGACGTCAGTTAATGCACCATTCACGATGTCGTTAGTTGCGCCTGCAACGAGTCTCGCAGGCCAAGAGTTTAATGTGTTGGTGCAAGCCGCAGCGAATAGTGACGTTAAGTCGCTTTCCTTTGATTTAGTTTACGATGCGCAGTTGATTGAGGTGGTGCGCGTAACCGAAGGGGCTTTGCTGAAACAAGGTAACGTACCGACCGAATTCAAAAGCGATCAGGTCGAAGGCGGTGGGCGTTTAAGTGTCAGCGTCGAACGTAAAACTGGTGCGATGCATGGTAGCGGCGCGGTGGCGGTAGTGGTGTTGCGCGGTAAGAGTGATGCCCCGGCGCCGGCCAGCCTTACGATCGAAAATGCTAAGGTGCAGGATGTGAATGGCGCACCGCTGAATGCAACGCTACCGTCTGCGGTTACGGTGGGACTCGCACCATAAGCGTATGAAAACACGTGGCTTCACGCTGATAGAGTTATTGATTACGGTTGCTATTGTTGGCTTATTGGCTTCGATTGCGCTACCAATGACCGAACTCGCAGTGCAGCGCTCAAAGGAGCAGGAGCTTCGTATCGCATTACGAGAGATCCGCACGGGTATTGATGCTTACCGACGGGTATGGGATGAAGGCCGGATTCAAAAAAGTGTCGATGATTCTGGTTATCCACCTTCTTTGAACGTGCTGGTCGAAGGGGTCGAAGATGCCAAAAGCCCTAAACGATCTAAAATTTATTTCTTACGACGCATTCCGCGTGATCCAATGGCTACCGATACACGTAGCGAGGCGGTGAACACGTGGGGAAAGCGCGCTTACAAGAGCCCTCCGGATGATCCGCAAGAAGGGGATGATATCTATGACGTATATTCATTGAGTCAGAAGGTTGGCTTGAATGGCGTACCCTACCGAGAATGGTGATGTTGCATATGTCGAACATAGTGCATAGGCAGCGTGCCACGGGGTTTACCCTGATCGAGTTGCTGGTAGTAATGGTGATTATCGCGATCTTGGTGTCAATCGCGGCGCCGCGCTATTTTAATAGCGTGGAAAAATCCAAGGAAACGGTATTGCGACAAGACTTATCCGTTATGCGCGATGCGATCGATAAGTATTATAGCGATAACGATAAATATCCGGATTCGCTCGAAGATCTCGTGACTAAAAAATACTTGCGTAAATTACCGGTTGATCCGATTACCGATAATGCGACTACGTGGATTGTGGTGCCGCCAAGCGATTTAGACAAAGGTGGGGTGTTTGACCTGCACAGCGGCGCGCCGGGTAATGGCCGCGATGGCACGCCTTATTCGAGTTGGTAATGATGCGCCAACGCGGGTTCACCTATCTGGCGGTGTTATTTGCTGTTGTTATCGTAGGTGCGGTGTTGGGAGCGACTGCTGTGGTATGGCATCACCAGGTACAACGCGATAAAGAACAAGAACTACTCTTCATCGGTCATGCCTATCGCGATGCAATTGCGGCTTATTATGAAAAAACGCCAGGTACGGTTAAGCAATTTCCAAAGAAACTGGAAGATCTCTTAGAAGATAAACGTCAAACGCGTCTAACACGGTATATCCGCAAACTTTATCGAGACCCGCTGACAGCAAGTAAAGAATGGGGGTTGATCAGCGGGCCGGGGGAAGGGATTATCGGGGTGTATAGCCTATCGACGCGAGTACCGATTAAAACCGCCAATTTTGAAGAGGTCGATCGGGAATTGATCGGCGCCACAAATTATATGGATTGGAAGTTTGTCTATAAAGTGCCAACGCCACTCGCAACGCAGCCGTCCGCACCGGCTGCGCAAACACCACCAGCAAGCCCAACAAATACCGTCCCCGCGACTCCGGCGCCAGCGCCGGAGAAAACACCCTAGGCTAGCTTGATACGCACGGGGGATGTCGCGCCGATTGAATTAAGCCGCAGCAACCGCCAGCTTAGCCGCATCGGTTAGGCTCTCGGCGGATACAATTTTTAAACCCGATTCCGCCAACATTTTGCGCCCGAGTTCAACGTTTGTGCCTTCCAGTCGCACAATCACCGGCAGTTGTACGCCGACGTCTTGTACCGCTTTAATAATGCCTTCAGCGATGATATCGCAGCGCATAATGCCACCGAAGATGTTGACCAATATGGCTTTTACATTGTGGTCGGCGAGAATGATTTTAAACGCCTTGGAGACGGTCTCGGCAGTGGCGCCACCGCCCACATCGAGGAAATTAGCCGGTAGGCCGCCATGCAGCTTAATCAGATCCATCGTGGCCATGGCGAGTCCAGCACCATTTACCATGCAACCAATATTGCCGGCGAGTGCAATGTAGTTAAGGCCTGCCGCATGCGCCGCCGCGTCTTTGGCATCGTCCTGACTATCGTCACGTTTGTCGGCTAAAGCGGGCTGGCGATAGAGGGCGTTATCGTCAATGCTGATTTTGCAATCGAGTGCAACCAGATGGCCATCTTCGGTGACCACCAACGGATTGATTTCCAACATGGATAAGTCTGATTGTAAAAATAGGCGATAGGCATGCTGCAGGAGTTGCGTCATCTCGCTGATTTGCTTGCCAGTTAAGCCGAGCGCAAAGGCTAGGTTGCGACATTGAAAGTCCTGCAAGCCCAGCATGGGGTCGCAGTGCTCACGCAAGATCTTTTCCGGGGAGACGCGCGCGACCTCTTCGATATCCATGCCACCGGCGCTGGAGGCGACGACGGTGACACGTTCGCTTTCCCGATCGACCAATAAACTTAAATATAATTCACGGGCAATGCCCAAGGTTTCCTCGATCAATACACGCGATACATTTTGGCCGTGCGGCGCGTTTTGATAAGTGACTAACTGTTTGCCGAGCAGGGCATCTGCGACTTGGCGCAATTCATCGACTGATGTCACCAGTTTTACGCCACCGGCCTTGCCGCGGCCGCCGGCATGGATTTGCGCTTTAACCACCCAGGCACTGCCCCCCAACTCATTGGTGGCAATCTCGGCATGCAGGGTGTTTTCAACGACGACGCCGCGCGGTGTGGTGATACCATACTCACGCAGTAATTCTTTGGCTTGATATTCGTGTAGGTTCATAGCGATCATTCAACTGAAAAGTTGAAATTCTGAGGCAAAACGCGTGAAGACGGAAGCGCAATTCGAAATTATCACCTCCTTAAGCGCGGTGGACGCAGTGGAGTGGGATGCGTTAGCCGGGTCGCAGCCCTTCGTGCGCCATGCATTTCTGCAGGGATTGGAGCAAGCAAGTTGCGTCGGCGGAGAGACTGGTTGGTCGCCGCGTCATCTTTTGCTCAAGCGGGCAGGAATGCTCGTGGGCGCCTTGCCCTTGTATCTGCGCGATGATTCCTATGGGGAATTTGTGTTCGATTTTGCTTGGGCTGATGCTTATACTCGTTATGGTGGGCGTTATTACCCCAAGCTTCTAACGGCAGTCCCGTTCACGCCGGTAACTGGGCGTCGGTTATTGGCCAATCACGATGCGGATCGCTTATTGTTGATTGATGGTGCCCTCGATTATGCGCAACAACTAGGGGTGTCTTCTTGGCATTGCTTGTTTCCGACAGCTGCGGATACGGATTTGCTGATGGCTAAAGGCTTATTGCAACGCTTTGGTGCGCAGTTCCACTGGCGCAATTCAGGCTATGAGACTTTTGACGATTTCTTGGGGGAAATGAGCCACGACAAGCGCAAAAAAATTAAACAAGAACGCCGCAAGGTTCGGGAAGCCGGTGTTACGTTTCAGCATCGCGTGGGTGCGGAAATTGAAGCAGAGGACTGGCGTTTCTTTTATGCCTGTTATTGTCACACGTACCGCACGCACCATTCACCGCCTTATATGAACTTGGAATTCTTTCTCGATCTAGGGCAACGATTGGCAGCGAACGTGATGCTCGTGATCGGATATCAAGCGGGTGAGCGGTTTTCTGTGGCACTTAATTTGTTTGACGAAGAACGGCTCTATGGCCGTTACTGGGGGACGACAGGGTTTATCTCGGGCTTACATTTCGAAACCTGTTATTACCAATCCATCGAATTCGCGATTGCGCGTAAGCTGGCCGTATTTGAAGGTGGGGCGCAGGGCGCGCATAAGTTAGCACGGGGTTTATTACCTTTAACGACGACTTCTGCGCATTGGATTGCGGATGAAAATTTTGCCCGTGCAGTGGGCGATTTTTTGCAGCGCGAACAACGTGGTGTAGCGCAGTACGTCGATGAACTCAATGCAAGCAGTCCTTTTCGCGACGCACACGATGTGTCTATTAATCCCCCAAGCTAATTTTATTGCGTCGGGATTGTTTAATTTGGCTGGTTTTACGTTTTGTCTCTAGACGCGTTTCGCGGGATGACCGGCTGGGACGGGTTGGTGTTCGTGTTTTAGGCGGAATTGCAGCCGCTTGAATCAAGCTAATTAAGCGCGCGATGGCGTCCTTGCGATTCATACCCTGGGTACGGAAACGGTGCGCGTCGATTAACAATAAGCCATCTGCAGATAGACGCTTACCCGCCAAGATTGTTAAGCGTTCTTTGATCGCTTCCGAAAGGGACGGGGAACGCGCAAGATCGAAGCGCAATTCAACCGCGCTTGAAACTTTGTTCACATTCTGGCCTCCGGGGCCGGATGCGCGCACGAAGCGGAACACTAGCTCATCATCGGCGAGGGTAAGGTGTGGGGTGATCTGAATCATGCTAGGGTGTTTGCCAAGACTGTAGCCAACTCCACAGTAGATTTTTACGAATTGAGTCAGGCATAATGTTGGTGTAGTTAAAAATAAAAGTAACTTTTCAAATTAACGAACAAGTTGAGCCGCAATGAGCGAACTACAATTTGATTTTGACAGCTTAGCCAAATTGGCGCAAAGCGATCCGGAAGCGTTTGAAGCCAAGCGTGTGGATATGATCGCTAAGTTGATCGAAGGTGCGCCAGAAAGTATACGGCAGCGATTACGGGGTTTTCAATGGCGTATCGATATGGAACGCCAGCGCTGTGAAAATCCACTTCAAGCTTGTATCCGTATCTCCAATATGATGTGGGAGATGGTCTATGCGGATCGCGGTTTTTTATGGTCGCTACAGGCGCTGTCCGATCCCGCTGGGGTGCTGGGCGCAGACGCTGAAGCTACATCCTCTAGTGCTGAAGTGCTGCACTTTAAACCGCCGCGTTAAGCTTTTCCTAATTCCACTTCTCCAGCCCAGATGATCGCTTCGAGATGTGCGACATTGATTTCTTCGGCAGAAATGCCGCTGGTTGCTGCGTACGTGAGAATGACTTGTTCCTCGGCTTCTTCGCAAGCGATCGCTAGATCCAAAAACGGGGCGTAAATACCCTCGCGGCTCGTCAAAGCGGCCATGACAGGTGGTGACATGTTTAGGCTTTCTAATGCTGTTTTCATCGGCATATTTAACAAAGCATCCAGCAAAGAAAATATACCGGTGATGAATAAGCCCCCTTTGTCCTCGGGTTTGAGTTTTTTACTGCCAAGTAATTCAGTGAGCCGAGCGCGTACTAAAGCATTATTCATTAACGCCAACGTGCGGTGATTGGCCTGGCCGCTGGCGAACAAGAGCAAGGTGAGCCAGCGATAGAGTTGGTCGTAGCCGAGGACGACTAAGGCATGCGATAGGGAGCGTACGGGTTGCATCAATCCGGTTGCAGGGGAGTTGATGTAACGCAACAACTTGTACGAGAGAACTGGATCGCGCTTGAATCCGTCTTCGAGCTGTGTGATTTCGGCATGATTCATCGTCTGATTGAGCAACTGCATCACATGCAAACGTTGGCTGTCCACTTGCTTGGACGGAATCGATAGTGGTTTGGCGAAATAATAGCCTTGGAATAAATCAAAGCCAAGTTTGTGACCCACGATGTACATCTCTTCTGATTCCACGTGATCAATGAGTAGCTGGAAATCACCGTGGCTTCTAATTTTCACACTCAATTCACCGAGTTGCATGGAGTCATGCAAGGTGGGGTCGATGCGAATAATGTCGATAAATGGCATTAAGTCATCCAGCGCCTCGCGATACTGTAACTGCGTCAAGGCGAAGCGGTAGCCGCATGCATGCAGTGCTTTGCAGCGTTCAATCAGGGTTTCGAGCGGACCATCCGGAGGTGTGAAAACCAGCACAATACCGTTGCCGTCGATGCGATCCAAAAAAGCGGTGTATAGGGAAGTAGGCGATATGCTGACAAAGACTTGTTTGTCCCCACGCAGTTTTTGGATGTTTAAATCCTCTAAACTCGACAGCAACATTTCATCAATCATTTGCTGGAGTAATTGCGCACCCTCACCCGGAGGGGGCGCTGCTTTTTTAATGCGAATCTCGTAACCGATAATCTCGCCATTGCGATCCAATAAGGTTTGGCGCCCCAGAAAACGATTTAAAAGTTCTGATACGTTGGTTCGATCGCCGTGGGTGGGAATGTCGAGCATATGCGTGACAACAGCTTGCCCAGCATCGGTTTCGATGAGCGCGTCCTGTTGGGGGCGTTCGCGTGGTGGCGTATCCATCATTGGAACGATTCGATCAATGGCCGGATTGGTAGCGATTGCTATTTCGGCATCATTTTGTGCTTGCGATTTTTTATCGTTGCCAAGAAAACTAAAATACTTGCCCAGCATAAAACTCTCCCGAAAATGCGCCAGCCCGATAGGCTAAGCACGGGTAAAACCGATACTGTTCTTTAACGGCCCATGGGAAACAATTCTTAAGCCGCTTTTATTGAGTCATTGAGATACAGGCTTTGTGGGTATAATTTACTTCTCTAATATAGTTTAAAAGGACATGCAAAATGTATAGCTTTAGCACAGTGGTAAATCTTCCCTTCGACCAAGCCATTGTTGTAGTGACCGAGGCATTGAAAAAAGAAGGATTTGGGATTTTGACGGATATCGATATTAAAGCGACCATGAAGGCTAAGTTAGATGTGGATCGTCGCCCGTATCGCATATTGGGTGCTTGCAACCCGGTACTCGCCAATAAAGCGCTGGATCTTGAAGCAGATATTGGATTGCTGTTGCCGTGCAATGTGGTGGTCAGGGAGGAGGCGGACGGTCAAATAGTCGTGTTGTTTCTCGATCCCAATATCATGATCGATTTAGTGGCGAATAAAGCGATTAGCGATGTAGCGACCGATGCCCGCGCCAGATTGGAGCGCGTAAAGGCGGCTTTGAGTGCGTAGCGCGAATATCGGCAGACTGATTTCAAGCGGCGATGGTTGATTAAAAATAATTCACTTCACCCGGACCGCATTCTTGACGATATTATGAAGTTGCCATCTGGGGTAAACACCGGTTGGCTATGCCAGTAATATGACGCTGCGTATAATTAAAGAAAAACGGTGGCAAGCCGTATTTGGAGCAGACGACTTTTCGTACGGTCATGGAATCAGCAGCTTGGAAGGGAAGGATGGATCTGTCCCGCATTTATACCAAGACTTCCAAAGGTATGTTAGATGGGAGTCTGAAGTCGCGCGTGCTTGGCAAAGAGCACGGGCGTCTGCTTGCCCTAATTGATGGCAAGTCCACGATTGGCGACTTGCTCGAAAAAAATTCCAGAATCTCAGAAAATCGACTAGCAGCCATCGTAGATGAGTTGGTTAGTGCCGGATTTATTCGCTTGCTCAGCGCGGATACAGATGCTGATGATTTCGGCTTTTCCTCAACTATTATTGTGGACGAAGCGAATACGCAAGCATTTTTCGAGGCACAAGCTGCGGTCGAAAGCAAGATGCGGCGCGCCGAAGATAAGGAAAAAGTCACGCAAATCCAGGAGCGAGAAGCGCTGCTGAAAGAGGTGACAGCCGACATTGCTGCAGAAGCCGAGGTGTTAAAGCGGCAGCAAAAGCAGCGACAAGAGCACACGGAAATTAGTCAGAGCCAAGCAGCGGCGAGCGTAGCAGTCGCCGAGGAAGAGACGCAACGGCACGCAGAAAACAAAGCACGCATGGAAGCGGAGAAAAAAATCCGTCAAGCGAAAAAACTAAAGGAAGAGCAACAACTTCTTGAAGATGAAAATCTAAAAGCACGCACGTTGGTTGAAGAAAAAGAACGTTTGGCAAAAGAATCCGCCGCGATAGCGCGGCGAGACCTGGAAGCGAAAATTCAAGCCGAAGAAGAGGCACAACGCAAAGCCGAAATGGCAGCTCGCCTACATGAAATGGAGCAAGCTAAAAAGCAAGCCAATGAAGAAATTCAAACCTTATCTAAAGCGTTGGATGAAGCACGCGTTGCTGCAGAACTAGAGACGCGGGTAAAACGGCGTCTTGAAGCTCGTGCGCGTGAAGAGGCTGATGCGCTTGCTAGAGTGGAGGCGGAAAAGAAAGCGATTGCAGAGGCGCGGCGTCTAGCCGAAGTCGAAGCGGAAGAAAAATTAAATGCGGAGCGTAAGGCGCGGATCGCGGCTGAACAAAAGGCGCAGGCAGAAACGCAAGCGCGTGTCGAAGAAGAGGCACGACGTCAAGCCGCTGAAGAAGCACAGCGGCAAGCCGAAGTCGAAGCGGCAGCAAAAATAGAAGCTGAGCGTAAAGC
>JAHECG010000048.1 GCA_024641855.1 Betaproteobacteria bacterium
TTATTACCACAGAGATCACAGAGGGCACAGAGAAAAACCAAAGCCTTAACGATTTTTTCATTTCGCCCTAATTACCTTACCTTAAATAAAGCCAACGCTATATTCAATCTCTGTGTTCTCTGTGATCTCTGTGGTGCACAAGCTTTTTGGGTTAATCACTTTTTACCAAATACCGATCCAGCTGCCGCGCAAATGCCTGGCAATCGCTTTTGCTAAAGGCTGCTGGGCCGGAAATATCGGTCCCGCTGCCGCACAATTCTTCCATGAAATTGCGCATGCCGAGGCGCTCGCGAATATTGTCCTCGGTATACAACTCGCCACGCGGATTGAGCGCAATACCGCCACGCTCGATGACCTGTGCCGCCAGTGGAATATCTGCGGTAATGACGAGATCCTTGGCCTGCACTTGTTCCGCGATTTTGTTATCCGCCACATCGAAACCATGTGGCACTTGGATCGCGCGAATAAAGGGCGAAGCCGGCACACGCAGCAAGCGATTCGCCACCAGCGTGAGGGAAACCTGAACCCGCTCTGCGGCGCGAAACAAAATATCTTTGATCGCACTCGGGCAAGCGTCGGCATCCACCCAAATCTGCACGATTAGCGGCCCCGGCCACCTGACTTCGGTGAAAACAATGCAGGTTTCTGCCGCGAATTGTGACGTGGCGCTCCTGATCGCGCCGGGTGCTGATGCGAATTCAGGGCTAATTTTTCCCGTTGCAGCTTGGCTTGTAATTGTTCATCCGCCATCATTTGATGGCGTGCGGCTTCGGACATCACCACACCAGAATCAGCACTGGTTTGTTGTGATCGAGGCTGCTGTGGTCGCGCTTGTTGCGAACGCGGCTGTTGTGCGCCCGGTTGCTGCGATCTAGGTTGATGCGGCCTGGATTTCGGCTTGCCGGCACGATTTCCGTCTGCGCCTTGGCTCTGGCTTTGACCTTGGCCACCCTGGCCTTGACGGGGTTGCGAGCGCTCACCGCGCGCCCGTTGTGGGCGGGGCTGCCTTGGCGGGCGACGATTTTCTAGATCGATCTCTGCCTTGGTTCTCACTGGCGCAACGAAATCTGTAATCGCTTCGCGCGGAATTTCGCGTTTGAGCAAGCGCTCAATGGCGTTCATATATTTGATTTCTTCGCGATCGACCAGCGAAATCGCTGCACCGGAACTACCGGCGCGTCCGGTACGGCCAATGCGGTGCACGTAATCTTCTGCCACATTGGGTAATTCGAAATTCACGACATGCGGCAGTTGATCGATATCCAATCCGCGCGCGGCGATATCGGTCGCGACCAGCACGGGCATCGCACCCTCTTTGAACTGCGATAAAGCCTTGGTACGGGCGGCTTGGCTTTTATTGCCATGGATCGCCATGGCAGGAATGCCGTCTTTAATCAGTTTCTCGGCCAAGCGGTTGGCGCCATGTTTGGTGCGCGTAAATACCAGCACCTGCTTCCAATCGCCTTGCTTGATCAAGTGGCTTAAAAAATCACGTTTCTGATCTTGCGGCACCATGTAGGCGCTTTGCGTCACCAGCTCGGAAGCGGCATTGCGGCGTGCCACTTCAACTAGGCCCGGCTTGTTCAACAAACCATCAGAAAGCGTTTTAATTTCATCGGAGAAGGTGGCTGAGAACAATAAGTTTTGCCGCTGCTTCGGCAGCAGCGCGAGAATTTTACGGATATCGCGAATGAAGCCCATGTCCAACATGCGGTCGGCTTCGTCCAGCACCAGAATTTCAACGCCGGATAAATCTACGGTCTTTTGCCCGAGGTGATCCAACAAACGGCCTGGCGTGGCGACCAGGATATCCACCCGGCCTCTCAAGGCTTTGAACTGCGGGTTGATGTTGACGCCGCCGAACATCACCATGGAGTTCAATGGCAAGTGTTTGCCATAGGTTTGCACCGAAGCTTCAACCTGCGCCGCGAGTTCGCGCGTCGGCACGAGAATCAAACAACGCGGACGTCCGGGCTTGGGATTTTCAATCGGGGTCTCCGACAAGCGATGCAGAATCGGCAGGGTAAAACCTGCGGTCTTGCCAGTGCCGGTTTGTGCTGCAGCGAGCAAATCGCCGCCGGCTAGTACTAAGGGAATAGCTTGCGCTTGGATCGGTGTCGGCGAAGTGTAACCGGCCTCATTGATGGCGCGTAACAGTGAAGGGGCCAGACCTAGGTCGGCGAACAGTGTTTCAGTAGACATGCATACTCCTGCGGCGGCCTATCACGCATCAAGCGCAACACCAATCGCGGCAGACGAATCAATGATCGAAAAGATCGGGGAGTGGAAAATGACCGGTGCGCCTGATTGGTTGGGCGCACGGAAGCTTAGAATTATACGGAGATTGCTCAGAATAGCTAGCCCAGCATCGCACGCGGTCGGTGCTCAGCAACGCACTTGGCCTACCCTCACTGAATATTTTCAGCGGAGAAAATAAGCACTTGATCGCCCACGAAATTGACGTCGACATGGCGTTGTTCATTACCCCAAGTACAATGCTTCACCCCTAAAATATCGCTGCATTTTGCAGGTGTGCCGAGGATCTTCTTTACTTCATCGTAAGACATGCCAACTTTGAGCTTGTTGTAATTTTCAACACTTAATGGCGTGCATGCCGTAAGCAGCAAAGCCAGACTTAACCATAAAATCTTTTTCATTGCATCCTTCTGAGCCGCACCACAGCGTTGCAGTGCGGCTATCGTACACGTTGCGATTAGCGTCGATGTCCACCGCCGCCGCCATACCCACCGCCGCCACCGCCTCCATGACCGCCGCGACCACCGCCCCCGCCGCCGCCACCACGTTTCCCACCAAAACCACCGCCCCCGCCGCCACTCGTCTGCGGGCGCGCTTCGTTCACGGTAATCGCTCGTCCATCCAGTTCTTTACCATTCATTGCAGAAATAGCCGCTTGCGCTTCTTGGTCGCTACCCATTTCAACAAAACCAAAGCCTTTAGAGCGTCCAGAGTCACGATCGATAATGATTTGCGCGGATTGCACTGCGCCATGAGCACCAAATTGCTGTTCCAGATCGCTGTTACTGACGTTGTAGCTTAAATTGCCTACGTAGAGTTTTTTTCCCAATTGCGGATCTCCTACTTGAATGAATGCCTATCGTCGACCTGACGACCCGGACCTACAGCAATCCCGATGGCTTGCTACATGAGTTTTCCTGAATTGCTCTAAGCACTATAGTCCAAGTTCAAGCGCGCTGCCTTGGTTTAAATGACAGCACCAGGATCAATCAACGGACGCTTCGTGTACGAATGAAAATCCCAAGGGGGCCTGTAGTGCGCCCTCCTCAAACATATTGAGAAAAATGGCCACCGGCTTCTCTAACCCATCATATGTCAGCGTGTACTGATCGAGAAACCCTTTACCACTCTCAGCCGCTTGGGTATCGAAAGCGCAACAAGCGCCCATGCGCTGGTAGTGCACCAGTTCACCCTTTGGGCCACGCAACGCATTCAGGTAGCGCCATTCGGCGATGAAGCTAGATCCGGTTTTGATGGGATGCATTTTGTCGAAACCATAGCTGGCGTCCGTCGATACAGCATCCAGCGTGGCCACCCCGGCCGATAATTGACGGCGTAGATCACGTAATGCGAGTCCTCGATCCGGCGTATCCGCTTGTTTCAATAAACGCAAAAAGCGTTGCGCCGGTACTTGGCCTTGGGCTGCTGCCCGATAGAACCAGAGCATTGCCTCGGCGCGATCTTTTTCGACACCGTTACCGTCAAGAAATAAACGCGCCAGAAAATATTGCGCTTCCGCCTCATTTTGCTGCGCCGCCAATTTTAGCCAAGTCGCCGCTTTGGCAAAATCACGACCCGGATCGATGCGAATATAGTGCACACCCAGGTGTAACTGTGCCTTGGCGTTGCCGCTACTCGCCGCTTTTTCAAACCATTGTTCAGACGTTTCTAAATTTTGTGTAACGCCCTCGCCGCGCTCATACATCTCGCCTAGGGCAATCTGGGCTGGGGGGTACTTAGCGTCAGCCGCTTGTTGTAGCAAAGGTAACGCTTCCGGCAAGCTCAGGATAAAACCGCGTCCCAACCGATACATTTGACCCAACGTATATTGCGCGATTGGCGCACCGTTATCGGCCAAAGGTTGCAACAACAACAAGGCCTGCGGGTAATCTTTGCTGCGATAGGCAGCCAAGCCGTCTTCCAAATCGTCCGCGCAGGCGGCGACAGAAAGCAGCAAAAACAGCAGCGTTACTGCGCTCTTTGCTTGGACAGGAAGTCGCTGCGCTAAGTGGTCGCCCTCTCTCCAAACTCTCTCCCACACGCGGGAGAGAGGGATCAGGGGGCGCTGCGCGACGATTGATTTACTGCATAAGCGCGACATAATCTTTATAGATACAACGATCCATGACCACAAACAAACCGGCTGTGCGCGCACGCTCAGCCGCCGCTTCGTTAACGATGCCTTCTTGAATCCACAGTGCCGGTATTTTTAAGCGAATACACTCATCGACCAAATCATCTATATGCTCGGCAGCACGAAAAGCATCGACTAAATCGATGCGTTCAGGCACCGCTGCCAACGTACCAAAAGCTGGCGCTCCTAACACCTCAGCCACCAAAGGGCGTACCGGAATGATGCGGTAACCGAATGTTTGCAGCGCCTTGGATACCGTATAACTAGGCCGATTCGGTTTGGGCGACAAGCCCACCACAGCAATGGTCTGCACGTGCGACAGCAGCGTTTTGATTTCCTCAGGCGTTGGATTTTGGAACGGCATCAGCGCGTACGCCTTAGCTAAGCAATACACGAATCATACACATCGTGCGAAAACTGCGGAGAGTGCAAGAAGAAGAAAAACTGCGAAATTCTCGCTTCCGACTGGAGGACCCAATCGGAAGCGAGGAATTTTTAGACCATATCTTTCAGTGCTTTGAGCGGCAGCACTTTAACAACTTTACGTGCTGGTTTCGCTTTAAACATCATTTCTGCGCCGGTGAAGGGGTTCACGCCCTTACGTGCTTTGGTTGCTGGCTTGGTAACCACTTTCACTTTCAACAAACCAGGCATAACGAACACGCCAGATTTTTTCAGCGACTTGCCCATCATGCCAGCCAGAGAGGCTAACGCAGCGCCAGCGTCTTTTTTGCTGATGCCAGTGTCTGCGGACAATTGCGCCATGATTTCAGACTTGGTCGGTGCTTTTGCTGCTGGAGCAGCTTTGCTTTTTGTTGCCATTATTCCTCCTTAAGGGACGTTGGGGTTGTACAGGTGCGATGAATCGTAACACAACTAAAAAGCACGATAACAGCTTTTTTTAAGCATTTTTACAAATTTTTCACTTACCTCTTTCCTACGACAAAATAATTTTTTTTTCAACTCCAGCTAAATAAGTAAACGCTGTTTTGTTGTTTGGAATTTTTCCTGATAAGAAACCATCGCTTGCCGCATCGGATAGATGTAAAAGCTAAACTCTGCAGAGTTTACGGATAAAATTTAGGCTCGCCCTCAGGGCGCGTCTTGAAACGTTTGTGCAGCCAATAGTATTGCTCAGGCATCTCGCGCACACGATTTTCGATGAAGGCATTCACGCGCCGCGTATCGGCTTGGATATCTTCGGTCGGAAAATTTTCCCATGGCGAGTAGTAGGTCAACACATAGCCGCGCCCCCAAGATAACTGCCGTGTCACCACCGGGATCACGACGGCACCGGCGAGTCGAGCTAAGCGCGAGACGCCGGTGATGGTTGCGGTAGGCACGCCAAAAAAAGGTACGAAGATCGAGTCGCGCGGCCCGAAATCCATATCCGGCAAATAATAGAATGGTATGCCGCGACGCATCACTTTCACGACGCTGCGAACATTATCCTGACGCGAAAATAGATGTGGCGCGTTGAAGCGTTGCCGCCCGTGCAGCAACAAACGATCCAGCACCGGATTCTTTTGCTGGCTATACATCGAGGCGGCATGAAAATCCATCGCGACACGCGAACCGCCCATGTCCAGCCCGACGAAATGTGGTGCGAGCATGATCACTGGCTTGCCTTGCGCTGCCCGCATATGTTCAATGCCTTCGACCCGCACCAATCGGCGTATCCGCTGCTCGCGCGACCACCAAGAAATGCCGCGCTCCACGATGCTGCGTCCAAAGGCCCGGAAATGTTGCCGCACCAAACGTTCGCGCGCCCGCGCATCCAATTCGGGAAAGCACAAGCCTAAATTGATGCGCGCCACGCCGCGCCGCTCGCGCCCTAAGACATAAAACAGCATTCCCAAGCCTTGGCCAACCAACGCGAGCAAAGGCAGCGGTAAAAAATGCAACAGCCAGAAAATAAAAACGCCGAAATAAATCATGTTGTTTCCGAGGGATGCGCCGCACGTTCAGGCGGCGTACCTTTATAACGGTTGTAACTCCATAAATATTGCTCAGGACAGGTGCGAATAATGACTTCTAGTTCCGCATTGATCTGGCGTGCAGCTTGTTCCGGATGTTCACTCAGCGTTGGCAACGCTGGCCTGTAGATCACTTTATACCCACGCGCATCATCCAAGCGTTGCGCATAAAAGCAAATAATCATCGCTCCGGTCTTTTGCTGTAAGCGCGACATCAACGTCATGGTGTAAGCCGACCGCCCGAAAAAATCCGCCCACGCGCCATCGCCTTGGCTAGGCACTTGATCCGGCAAGGCGCCGATCACTTCGCCGCGCCGCAACGCGGCAAGCAATTTCTTCACGCCGGCGTAATCGGTGGTGGCCAGATCGATATGCCCACGCGCACGACCAGCCCGCATCCACGGCTCCAACCATGCAAACTTGGGGGGGCGGTACAGTTCGGTAAACGGAAAACGAGAGCCACTATATAAACCGGCAATCTCGAAGCAGCCCAGATGCGGTGTAAGCAAGATCAGGCCTTTACCGACGGCGCGCGCCGCTTCGACATGCTCCCAACCCTGGACTTCTCGCACCAACTTCAGCACGCTAGCTTCTGGGCGAAACCAAATAACAAAAATCTCTAAAATGGCTTTTCCAGCGGAAGTAATCGTTTGCCGCAACAAGCGTCGAAAAACAACGGGGTCTGTAACAAGACTGCCGGACCGAAGATTTTCACGTAAGCGCTGCGCATAACGGGCATCGGCCCAATAAATCAGCCATCCCATAAAGCTGCCCAAGAAATGCATCAACCTTAATGGTAACAGGGCCAATAAGCGGGCTAGCGCCGTCATGGGGAAATCACACGCCTTTCTGGTTTAGCCAAGCTTTGGTATCCTGTACGGCTGTTTATGACTATTAATTGAAATAGAGGCGAAATGAACGAGTTTCTGTTTACGTCGGAATCGGTTTCCGAAGGCCATCCGGACAAAGTATCGGATCAAATTTCCGACTCCATTTTGGACGCCATCTTAACCCAGGACCCTCATTCCCGGGTAGCGTGCGAAACGCTGTGTACCACTGGCCTGGTGGTCGTGGCGGGCGAAATCACCACCAACGCGGTGGTCGATTTCAACCAAATCGCGCGCAATACTATTAAACGCATTGGCTACGACAGTTCCGAAATCGGCTTCGACTACAACACCTGTGCGGTAATGGTCAGCCTAGGCAAGCAATCGCAAGATATCGCCGTTGGCGTGAATGAAGGCGAAGGCATGTTCTTGGATCAAGGTGCGGGCGACCAAGGCTTGATGTTTGGCTATGCGGTAGACGAAACACCGCAACTCATGCCGATGCCGATCCACTACGCGCACCGTTTAATGGAACGCCAAGCCGATTTGCGCAAAGACGGTCGGCTGCCCTGGTTGCGCCCCGATGCGAAATCGCAAGTCACGATTCGTTATGTGGATGGCAAACCGGTCAGCGTGGATACCGTCGTCGTCTCGACGCAGCATCATCCAGAAGTCTCGCATGCCGTCTTGTCAGAAGCCGTGATTGAAGAAATCATCAAACCGATTATTCCGGAAGCCATGCGCAAGGAAACGCGTTACCTGATCAACCCCACCGGACGCTTCGTCATCGGCGGCCCAATGGGCGATGCCGGTTTGACGGGCCGTAAGATCATTGTCGATACCTATGGCGGTGCAGCACCGCATGGCGGCGGTGCCTTCTCCGGTAAAGACCCTTCGAAAGTTGATCGCTCGGCCGCTTATGCGGGTCGTTATGTGGCGAAAAATATTGTCGCTGCTGGACTAGCTAGTCGCTGCCAAGTACAAGTGGCCTACGCCATCGGCGTGGCGAAACCGGTATCGCTGAACGTCAACACCTTCGGCACCGGCAAAATCGCGGATGAGAAAATCGAGAAATTAATCGAAAAACATTTCGACCTGCGTCCCAAAGGTATTATCCAGTCGCTGAATTTATTGCGGCCGATTTATACCCGCACCGCGAGCTATGGCCACTTCGGCCGTGACGAACCGGACTTCACCTGGGAAGCCACGGACAAAGCGGAAGCACTGAAGGCTGACGCAGGTATTTAAATCTGATTTCACCACAGAGATCACAGAGGCCACTGAGAGAAGCACGATCAAAACCTCCGTGTACTCCGTGATCTCTGAGGTAAACAGTTTTTGATTTTCCCACCCTGCCGAGGGGCGCTGCAGCGAGTTCAATCTCGTCAGGCTCGGTAGGGTGGCTTAGTAAAAACGGCGCCTAATTCAGTCAATCCCTGGCCGCGAAAGCGGCTCCTCAGCCCCCCTCTCCCGCTTGCGGGAGAGGGCCGGGGAGAGGGCAACCACTTAGGAGCTACGCATGAACGCACCCGCAAATTTCACCGACTATAAAGTCGCCGACCTAGCCCTCGCCGCTTGGGGCCGTAAGGAAATTGCCATCGCCGAAACTGAAATGCCCGGCTTGATGGCCATCCGCGAAGAATTCAAAAAACAACAACCACTCAAAGGTGCACGCATTACCGGCTCGCTGCACATGACGATTCAAACCGCCGTGTTGATCGAAACGTTAACGGCACTCGGCGCTGAAGTGCGTTGGGCCTCCTGCAACATTTACTCCACCCAAGATCACGCAGCTTCCGCTATTGCGGCCGAGCAAATTCCGGTATTCGCCTACAAGGGCGAATCCTTGGAAGAATACTGGGAATACACCCACAAGATTTTCGAATGGCCCAACGGTCAATTCTCTAACATGATTTTGGATGACGGCGGCGACGCAACCCTTTTGCTGCATTTGGGTGTACGCGCCGAGAGCGATATCTCGGTGCTAGCCAACCCCACCTGCGAAGAAGAGCGCGTCCTGTTCGCCTCGATTAAAAAATGCCTAGCAGCTCAGCCGGGCTGGTACTCGGCGCGCATCGGCCACATCAAAGGCGTAACGGAAGAAACCACCACCGGCGTGCATCGCCTGTATCAAATGTTCGAAGAAGGCCGGTTGAAATTCCCCGCCATCAACGTCAACGATTCCGTTACCAAATCCAAGTTCGACAACCTTTACGGCTGCCGCGAATCGCTGCTCGACGGCATCAAGCGCGCTACCGACGTAATGATCGCCGGCAAAGTCTGCGTGGTGCTGGGCTATGGCGATGTGGGCAAAGGCTGCGCACAAGCGTTCCGCGGCATGGGTGCGACGGTGTGGGTTACGGAAATCGATCCGATCTGCGCGCTGCAAGCGTCGATGGAAGGCTACCGCGTGGTGACCATGGACGAGGCTGCCGACAAGGGCGACATTTTCGTTACCGCCACCGGCAATGTGCACGTGATCAACCACGACCACATGGTCAAAATGAAAGACCAAAGTATCGTCTGCAACATCGGCCACTTCGATTCGGAAATCGATATCGCGGGCGTTGAAAAATATCAATGGGAAGAGATCAAACCACAAGTCGATCACGTGATCTTCCCGGATGGAAAACGCATCATCGTGTTGGCTAAAGGCCGTTTGGTGAATCTGGGTTGCGCTACTGGTCACCCAAGCTTCGTGATGTCAGCTTCCTTCACCAATCAGACCATCGCTCAAATCGAACTGTTCACCCGCACCGCCGATTACCCGGTCGGCGTGTACGTGCTGCCTAAGCACTTGGACGAAAAAGTTGCGCGTCTACACCTGAAGAAAATCGGCGCGCATTTGACCGAGCTTTCCGACACGCAGGCTTCCTATATCGGCGTGCCAAAAAACGGTCCGTACAAGCCGAATCATTATCGTTACTAGCGTGAGGCGAAAGGAGTAAGGGGTGAAGCGTAAACACCATGACCTGGAAGCTTGGCTATCAGCTATCGACTTGGTCAAACAGGTTTACGCGCTTACCTCAACTTTTCCGACCCATGAAAACTATGGGCTTACAAGTCAAATACGTCGTTCTGCCGTATCCGTGCCCTCTAACATTGCCGAAGGATGCGCCCGCTTATCTGATCGTGAATTTCTTCACTTCCTCGGAATTGCCCGTGGTTCGTTGAGTGAGCTTGAAACACAGCTTATTATTGCGCGCGAGCTCGGATATTTACAGGAAGACAATTTCCCCACAGAGCCATTAGAAAAAACTTTTTCTCTACTTGGCGGACTTATCAACCATGTGCGCAAGAAAGTCGATACATGAACGCCTCACACATCACACCTCACACCTCACACACCTTCAGTTTCGAATTTTTCCCTCCCAAGACCCCGGAGGGTATGGAAAAGCTACGCGTCACACGCAAGCAATTAGCACAGTTCAAGCCGGAATTTTTTTCCTGCACTTTTGGTGCTGGTGGATCAACGCGCGACCGCACCTTGGAAACCGTATTAGAAATTCAGGGTGAAGGACTCGCAGCGGCTCCGCATCTGTCCTGTGTCGGCTCGACCAAAGAAAATATCCGCGAGATTCTCAACACGTATAAGACGCATGGTATTCGCCACATTGTCGCCCTACGCGGCGATCTGCCTTCAGGCATGGCTGAGACGGGGGAATTCCGTTACGCCAACGAGTTAGTTGAATTCATCCGTCAGGAAACCGGCGACTGGTTCCGTATCGAAGTTGCCGCTTACCCTGAGTTCCACCCCCAAGCAAAAAGCGCACAGGATGATTTGAATGCCTTCGCTCGAAAAGTGAAGGCAGGGGCAAGCGCAGCCATTACCCAATACTTTTACAACGCAGACGCCTACTTCCGTTTCGTCGATGATTGCACTGCACTGGGCGTTCAAATCCCCATCGTGCCGGGCATCATGCCGATCACCAATTCAACGCAACTGGCGCGTTTTTCCGACGCCTGTGGCGCAGAAATTCCGCGCTGGATTCGCAAACGTTTAGAGGGTTATGGTGATGATATGGAGGCGATTCGCGCCTTCGGCCTGGAAGTGGTCACCGATCTCTGCGACCGCTTGCTACAAGGTGGGGCGCCAGGATTACATTTTTACACGTTGAATCAAGCAGGGCCCTGCTCGACCATTTGGCAGCGACTGAGTCTGTAGCATGCAAATCGACACGCTAAGCGCTCACCCTAAAAACTTAAATCCTCGTATGCAGCAACGCTGTTAAAGTCTTTGCTGCCAATCGGCTTGAGGTAAAACATCTGCATGTTTTTTAAGCGTGACGATTACAGAATCAGCAGCATCGGCGGCCTCATACTGCTGGTACTCACCTTGACCGCCGGCTTCTCCGTCTATGTGGTCATGCAGCGGCAAGCTGAGGAGATCCTGGTCAAAAACCTCGAATCAGCGCTACAGCTCCACATTCGGTTATTCGACATTCAGATCAATCGCAGCATCGCCGATACCAAAGCCCTCGACGCTCGAATATCCCTAATCACCAATCTGGAAATGCTGGCCACAGACCCCGGCAATGCTCAGGGCGTTTATGAATTGCAGCGTCGTGCTAACACTATAAAAGCGACCGGCTTCGAAGCTGTATCGATTTACGATACAGCGGATAAGATCATAGCCCAAGCAGGAAATTTTTCGCAAAAAACCACTTTAAACGTTCGGCTAAATTCACCCTACCAAGTTTTTTTGCGCTGGGATCGAGGCTTTGTTTTGCAAACCCGATTGGATATTCGGGATGAGCACAATCAACGTCTCGGCAGCGTGATGACAGAAGCTCGGTTACCACAACTGCTGCACGCCATCGACGATATCAAGTCCATTGGGAAAACCGTTGAATTGGCAATTTGCTCACCGCAAGATCCACAATGGATGCAATGCTTCCCACTCTCTGCGGAAATCGCCAAGTCTCCACGCTTACTCCGTATTCAAGCAGGCAAACCACTACCAATGAATTACGCCTTGGAGGGTAAAACCGGCCTGGTTTTTGCCAAAGACTACCGCCACGAGAAGGTGGTCGCAGCCTACGCCCCGATCGCTGCGCAAGGCATCGGTATCGTTCTAAAAATCGATCAAGTCGAGCTGTATGATCCTATCGTCGGGCAATTGAAATTTATCCTCCCGCTACTCACCTTCATGCTCCTGCTCGGCATGCTGCTGTTACGCTGGTTGCTCGTACCTCTGGTGCGCAAACTGTATTCTTCTGAACAAGAAAAACTGGAGGCTAACGCTCAATTACATGATTTGGAGGAACGCTGGCGTTTTGCGCTGGAAAGTACCGGTGCCGGCGTATGGGACTTAAATGTGCCGGACGAACAAATCCTACTCTCGAAACAATGCAAGGAAATGCTGGGCTTCACTGAAGAAGAGATCGGCACCAGTATGGCGAAATGGTCAAAGCGTATTCATCCAGATGACTTCCCTTGCCTTTATGAAGCGCGTCAGAAACACCTAAACGGCAAAGACACTTACTTTACCAACGAACATCGCAAGCAATGCAAAGATGGTAGTTGGAAATGGATCCAGGTGCGTGGCATGACGGTCACCCGCGATGCTGAGGACCGACCATCGCGGGTGATTGGCACCTATATCGACATCAGCGCGCGCAAGGCGGCAGAGCAACGCATTATTCACCTGGCGAGCCATGACGCTCTAACCGATTTACCCAACCGCGACCTGCTCCATGATCGCGTTGAGCAGGCGATCCTACAGGCTCAACGTAACAGCAGTACGGCGGCGCTATTGTTTATCGATTTGGATCAGTTCAAAACCATCAATGATTCGCTTGGCCATGACATCGGCGATTTGCTGTTAAAGGAAGTCGCCCAAAGGTTTGTTGCTAGCGTACGCAGCGAGGACACCGTTGCGCGCCAAGGTGGCGACGAGTTTATCGTCCTACTATTGAACATGCGCCATGCCTTAGATGCGGGTCGCATGGCACACAAGTTGTTGGCGGATTTAACAATGCAGCCATTTCAAATCAACGGCAAAGAATTGCATATCAGTGCCAGTATCGGCATCTCCATCTTTCCGGACGATGGCGCGAATGTGGACACATTGCTCAAAAATAGCGACATCGCCATGTATCACGCCAAGGACATGGGGCGAAACAACTATCAGTTCTTTACGCCGCAAATGAACCAACTCGCGGCTGAAAGACTCACGTTAACAACCGATTTGCGCCACGCCATCAGCCGAAACGAATTGCTGCTGCACTACCAACCTATCGTCGACTTTACCAGCGGCAAGTTAGCGGGCATCGAAGCTTTGCTACGCTGGCAACACCCAGAACAAGGCCTCATTTCACCGATTAAATTTATCCCAATCGCCGAAGAAATAGGGCTCATCACAATGATCGGTGAATGGGTTTTGCGATCATCCTGCGCACAGTTAAAGGATTGGCAAAATCAAGGATACAACGTACCAAAAATGGCGATCAATCTTTCCGCCAAGCAATTCCGGCAAACAAGCTTGGCGCAATCCATTGCTCACATTCTGCATGAAACGGGCATTTCTGTGGACGCCATTGAACTCGAAATAACCGAAAGTCTGCTCATGGAGCATACCGATGCCGTGTCCGAAAATCTAAATCAACTGGGGAAAATGGGTCTCAAATTTTCTATCGACGATTTCGGCACGGGCTATTCTAGCTTGGGCTATCTCAAGCGCCTCACCATCAACACGCTAAAAATTGATCGCTCATTTGTCCTGGATATTGCCACTGATCCGGACGATGCCGCGATCGTCACAGCGATTATCGCCTTAGCCCATAGCCTGCAAATGATGGTGATTGCGGAAGGGGTGGAAAATATCACTCAATTCGATTTTCTACGGCAGCATGGTTGCGATCAATACCAGGGGATCTATTTCAGCCCCGCCCTGAACGCTGAAGCGATGGTGGCGCAATTGTATCGGCCTTAATCCATACCTTTTTTGGCTTGCCAACGCTTCAACACCACCTCGTTAAATCACAACGATCATTCACCGAATGATCTAACGTCCTCCTAAGGCACCATACCTACTACCCGCGGCCTGCTTATTTTCGTACGTACGTCCAGGTATTTAATTCGCCCACTCAAACTGATATTTTTAAAAAAAACAGCAAATACATTTTTCTTAAAGCATACCCAGCCTAGCCAAAAAAGATTTAAATCATTGATTAGATCTTGAACTAACAATGATAAAAACGATGAATCGTTTTAATGACTTCCTCTGCGTGGTAATAATAACCTCTATCTACTCCTTGAACGCGCTTGCCCAGGAGCCCACCGTTAGCGCTGCACCACCCAACTCAGCGGTGCCTACATAGGAACAGCAAACGGTTGTTTATACCGACGTTGCGCGACCTGGTGGCGGCCGATCTTCTGATCGTCGTTCCACCGCCTGATCCACCATCGAGTACAACGATGCTGACGGTAACACAATTCGACAAGTGTCCGACCATCGGTGAATTATCCAATCCACAGGCTCGAATGAGTTGCAATAACAAGAGTCGCATCGATGCCGTAGCACAGTACCTCAGCCAAGGCCGAGCCGCGACGAATAGTTCGACTGCGCGTTATCTATTGGCAGACTTGCAAGCGGAGTTGAATAAACCGAATTCCGACCTAACACTGGTCGCAACCTATCTTGGCATTGCGTCAGGAATTCCTGTACATCAACACTCGTATCCGAAGTGAGCAATTCGCTTTGCACTCCCATGCCGCATACGTTAGCGGCGGAAATTGCTCCCATCGCTGAAACACAACGCCAACGTATCTTGCTAGGTCAAACACGGGGTGAGGCAGAGCGACGCAGACAAAGACACGAGAAGTAACGTGCTGCGAATAGCTATCAGGAACATGCCATCTACTCCAACCTCAAGAACTCATGCTGGCAACGTATGCACGATAAAAAAACCCTCAACCGCCAATGGCGGATGAGGGTTTAAATACCGACTGCTTTTCTATTATCAGTAAACGATAGAATTGCTCGTCAGCTTATTCTGCGCTGCATCGTAGCTTGCACCACTGAACGAAACACCCGTCACCGTAAAGGTGAAAGTGCCACGCGACTTGGTTGCAGGTGATTTGACGAGTGCTAGCCCCTTCCGATTTGTGGTAGCGGTAGCAGCCCCACTAACGACACCGCTCCAGTTTCCGCTCACGGTCGCCCCACTAATCACATTCCCACTCGCGTTGGTGATGAGAATGGCAGCAGTTGCATTGATACCGTTTCGCTTCACCAACAAACTCATGCTGATTTTTTCCACATGTACGGTGACGGCAGCTTTTGGCGTTACCGTAATCAACAAACTGGCCGCAGTTGCCAACCCACTGGCATCTGTCACCGTCAGCGTCGCCGTGTAACTACCAGCCGTGTAGACATGCGCGGGATTCGCCGCCGTAGACACAGCGCTGCCATCACCAAAATTCCATTTGTAGGTAATGGCACTGCCATCCGGATCATACGAACCAGCGCTGGAGAAATTCACCGTCAACGGATCCGTGCCGGAAGTCGGGGTGGCCGAGGCTAATGCGATCGGCGCTTGATTCGCGGTCACTTTAATCAACACCGAGGCCGTCGTTGCAAGGCCAGCGGCATCGGTTACGGTCAGGGTCGCCGTGAAGTTACCGGCTGCGTATACATGCGTTGGATTCGCCGCTGTAGACACAACACTGCCATCACCGAAATTCCATTTGTAGGCAATTGCACCACCTTCCGGATCATACGAACCAGCGCTGGAGAAATTCACCGTCAACGGATCCGTGCCGGAAGTCGGGGTGGCCGAGGCTAATGCGATCGGCGCTTGATTCGCGGTCACTTTAATCAACACCGAGGCCGTTGTCGCTGCGCCACTGGCATCGGTCACGGTCAGCGTCGCCGTGAAGTTACCTGCTGCATATACATGTGTTGGATTCGCTGCTATTGACACCGCACTGCCATCACCGAAATTCCAGCTATAGGTGATCGCGCTACCATCCGGGTCATAAGAACCCACGCTGGAAAAATTCACCGTCAGCGGCCCTGTGCCGGAAGTCGGGGTAGCAGCGGCCAGCGCAACCGGCGGCTGACTATCGGCTGCGGTGACGCTACCGCTAATGACATACTGACCCAGGCTGGCATAGTCAGAATAGCCAGTAGCCAAATCCCCTTTACCGACACCATCAACTTTAAGATAGTAGGTTCCGGTTGCAGGGCTATTCACCACAATGGCCGCATTCAGGGTGTCCACAGGGTTGGAAGTGGCGAGCAAAACACCGTTCGCGTCATAGACCGAAGCACTCAAATCGAGATTGGGGCTTCGGGCTGCCGAATTTACATTCAACGTCATCGCACCTGGGCCACTGCTGAACTGGAACATATCAACATCGGCACGCGAACTGATTACACCATCGCCACGGAGAGTGGTCACACCTGCCGTCGTACTCGCGGTTAACTGTGTTGCCGTCGCGAACGTATCGCCATGATCATCCGCACGCAACGGTACGCCAAACAGTGGAATGCGCGCTAAATCATCTTCGGTATTATTGGCGTTTGGATATTCACCCTTACTCCATTGCACCAAACTTTGGTAATACCCTACGCCCATGATCGGCGCCCAACCGGTTGCACCGCTGCCATGCCCAGCGTAATAAGCTGTGCCGGTCGTCGTGCCGTCATGCGACAACCCTAAATTGTGGCCGACTTCATGCGAAATGGCTTCAGACACATACTTCTCATGTCCGGCACCTAAATTGTTATAAAAAATATAAGCCGGCTTGTAAAATTCGGTCGTATCGTCGAATACACCGACGTAAGCAAAGCCGCCGCAGTTGCAAGGATTGGCGGTATTCGCAGTCCAATCCTTGGTGATCACGGCACGCGTACCAAAGGTTAAATCTGAAGCGCTGGTGCGCGTTAATGCATCTGCGAGCGGTTCTTCGGTCGTGACATCCACATCGAAGGGCGCATAATCTTCCGCCACCCGCTGCCAAATGTATTGAATACGCTGCAACTCGGTTGTACTGAACGTGGTGGGGTCGCCGTCTAAATCAAATGGAGGCGCATCAATGGCAGAAATGCCATAAGCGCTATTCCAAGCGGTGCCTGTTGCCACGTAGCCATTAAAATCCAAATAAATGACCCGTTGCGCACCTGGACGACTATGCAATCGAAAAGTTTGATCCAACGGCAATAACGCGCCAGAAACTGTCGCATCGGTTCCACCCGTCGCCGTTCCCTGCTGCGGTGTTGCGGTTTCCTCTACGAAAAACATCCGACCATCACGATCAATTCGTGCAGCCCGATCATTGCGTAAGGTTTTCGAAAACTCTTCCGGTGTCTTGTGATACCACTTGGCCACGTCGGGCAACTTGCTGCCCAGCGCACGAATCGCCGCATCGCCATGCTCATGCTTATTTAAACGTACCGATGGAAAATCGACTTTCTCACGCAGTTTTTCATCCCCTGCGCTAGCCATTGGCGGCACCAAAGCCGTAATAACAGCAAATGCACCCAAGGCGAAAACACGCGACAGGAATCGCCGATTGTTTGCCGGGCTACCCGATGTAGCCTCTGCGTTTTTCGTGCTAAACATGTTAAGCATGACTTCTCCTTTTTTGCACTTTATACCATGACCAATATGATTCGGAGAACAAGCGTGACGACCTGCAATAGCAGGCGATTTTCAGCGGCAGGGGGTAAAACGGAACAACGGCGTTAGACGTGTTAAGTAACACGGCGGCCCCGCTGTCATAGGTTTCAAACCCTTAGACCGGAAACTTTGCGTCCCCACCTTTCAGTGAGTTTGCCCTTTGCGAATCTCTTACAATCCATACTACGTTCAAAAATTAATATTCTTTAATGAAAATCGTCGATCCTTCATAGATTTTTCGTAGCCAAGCACAGACCCTACGATCACCATCGGTACCAAACTACAAGCGCGGGCTGACGTACAGCCCTAGGTGATAACCATCCGATAAAAACTGTTTAGCGGTACACTAAATGCGCATATTGCTATGAAAGGGTTCGCATGAAACACCTTGATTCAATTGATGACCCGCGCCGACGCTTACTGATTCAAGCGCTCACGACCGGAGTTTTTTCCAGCGCACTGCCTAGCGCAAATGCGCTGGCCGACAGCCTGTTCGGCAGTAAACCCACGAAACTTCCACCCCAACAATCGATTTACCGAATCACCGGAGCCGTACAAGTCAACGGCCAAGCCGCGACGTTGGAAACGCCCATTAAACCCGGTGACGCCCTCACCACCGAGCGCAATAGCGAAATTATTTTTGTTATCGGTAGCCACGCCATGCTGCTACGCGGCGAAAGTCAGCTGCAACTAGAAGTCGCACAAAATCTCACACAATCACCGGTGATTGCCGCTTTGCGCTTACTCCAAGGAAAGTTACTATCAGTGTCACGGGATATGCCCATGCGTATTGAGACGGCGAATGCATCGGTCGGTATTCGCGGTACCGGCTTTTATGTGGAATCATTCCCGGAGCAAAGTTATTTTTGCACCTGTTATGGCGTCACAGATGTCACCGCCAAAGCCGACCCGACTAGCAAGACAACTGTCACCGCGTACCATCATGACCGACCACTATA
Source organism: Betaproteobacteria bacterium (assembly GCA_024641855.1). Lineage (GTDB taxonomy): Bacteria > Pseudomonadota > Gammaproteobacteria > Burkholderiales > Thiobacteraceae > RBG-16-58-11. The sequence continues at coordinate 18,781 of JAHECG010000048.1, forward strand.
TATTTTAAAACATGCAGCCCCTGGCCAGCATATCCGCAACGCCCCATTCATCAACCACACCGATCAGGAACTCGCCTTAATCGAGACGTTAGTTGGCCGCACCACACCGTTTGTATTTCCCAACGATGCGTACAGTACGCCACGACGCGAATATTAATGCTGTAGATTAAAACCGGACCAGTAACACCAGCGAATACTGATTAGCGATATAAGTCGAGGGTACGGTGATCAAACTGCCCCGTAAATCCGGGGTGGTACGAATCCGACGCCAAGCAAAATCCAGTGAACTTTGCGCGCTGATACCCAAGTTATAACCCAGTGTGGTCAAAGCGGTTTTGCCATCGAAGCGATAGCTCGTCAACTGCCGACCTGGATAAGCATCGTCGTTGCGAACCAAGTCCGTGGCAATCTGTGCATTCTCAGTAGAAGGTGATGTCGTCGTCACGTTATCGCCACGTCGAAATTCCACATCCAAATAAATCGTGTGAGCAGAATTGATTTGGTAATCCAGATTCAGGCGCGCCGAGCCCTCTCGATTATTGAAAACCGGATTATCCGCATCTCGTTGATTGTGCGCGACAGCAGCAAAAACACCGATACGATCCGTCAAGGCTTGCTGTACCGATAAACCAAGCGAATAGCGATATCCATCTCGTAAATCCGACTGAAATTGATCCGCCGCGACCTGTCCGAACAACGCAAAAGTAGGCGCATCGAATGCGGCGGAACTGCGATATTGCAATGTGCCCTGCACGCCACCGGTGATGCGGCTTAAACCAGCGAAGTTGTGCGATTTTTCCCCACCGAGATTGAATGCTAGCAGGGCGCGCGTATGAGGATTCAACGCAAAAGCCAAGCGTTTACTCAAATCAAAGCGAATAGTTTGATCGGAAAGTTGATCTTGCTTTGCGCCGGCACGCGTCACATTGTCATCAAACTGATAACCCACATTGGCGCGCAGATCCAGTGGCAGACTACTAGCCGCTGAGACCGCTTCCTGCGCAAACACATTAGCGCACGATCCACCCACCAGCAGCGCCACACTAAGAAAATAGACGCGTGTCTGCCGACAAAAAAATTTAGGGCTGTTAACGTGTAATGACTGCACTCAACACCGCCAGACATTGACTCACATTTTCTTCGCGGCTGGCATAGCCCATCAAACCAATACGCCAAACCTTGCCAGCCAAATCACCCAAACCAGCGCCGATTTCCAGGTTATATTCGTTCAACAAACGGCTACGTGTAGCGGCATCATCTACCCCTTCAGGAATTTTCACCGCATTCAGTTGCGGTAGGCGATACGGCTCGTCTACCAGGAATGAAATGCCGATTTTTTCCAAACCATCTCGGAGTTTTTCGTGATTGCGCTGATGGCGCGCCCAGGAATTTTCCAACCCTTCCTCTTGCAGCAGCACCAAGGATTCGTGCAAGCCATACAGCGCATTGATCGGCGCGGTGTGATGGTAGGTTCGCTTAGCAGCTGACCAATAACCGAGCACCAAATTCAAATCCATGAACCAACTCTGGCACGGCGTCTTACGATTTTTCACCGCTTCGACTGCACGCGCGCTGAACGTCACAGGCGACAAACCAGGAGTGCAGGACAAACATTTTTGGCTGCCGGAATACACTGCATCCAAACCCCACTCATCGACTTTCAACGGTGAGCCGCCGAGCGACGTGACCGCATCGACAATCGAGAGCGCGCCATATTGACGTGCCAAAGCAGCTAAGGTCTTGGCATCAGATTGCACGCCGGTAGACGTTTCGGCATGCACGAAAGCCAACACCTTTACGCCTGGATTTGCTTTCAGCGCAGCTTCCACTTTATTCGCATCGACGGGCGTACCCCAGGCGTCTTGAATAATGATCGGTGTCGCGCCGCAGCGTTTGACGTTCTCCACCATGCGATTGCCGAACACGCCGTTGACGCAGACGATAGCCTTATCGCCTGGCTCCAGCAAATTTACGAAGCAGGTCTCCATGCCGACTGAACCCGGTGCGGATACCGGGAAGGTCAAATCGTTTTCAGTTTGGAACGCGTAACGCAGCAAAATTTTCAATTCTTCCATCATGCCGACAAAGGCCGGATCGAGATGGCCGATGGTGGGGCGTGCCATGGCGTCCAATACGCGTTGCGGCACATCCGAAGGGCCAGGGCCCATCAATGTGCGCAGCGGTGGGTTGAAAGAGGTGATGCGTTTTGCGGCTTCGGATTGCATGACTAGTACTCCTATTTTGATTTTTCACCACAGAGAACACGGAGATCACAGAGATGTTTCTGATTTAGAAAACTCCGTGTCCTCTGTGCGCTCTGTGGTGATTGGTTTTTTGGTTTTGCCTTTCACTCGCTCGCCCAGCAGTGGCCGCATGGCGGTCAACATATTCGACAGCACTGCGGAATTTTCGCGCTCCAATTGCGCCAGCACGGTCTTCATATGCATGCGCTCGGTGGGCATACCGAAACAGGCAGGGCAATTTTCATGGATCACCGGCAGCGGCGCGTTTTTGGCAAAGGCTGCGGTCTGGCGTTCGCGTGCGTAAATCAGGGGACGAATGATGCGGATATCGCCGGCATCATTCACATAGTTTGCTTTCATGGTTCGGAGCTTGCCACCGAAAAACGCGCTCATCAGAAATGTCTCAGCCACGTCGTCCAAGTGTTGTGCCAGTGCCAGCACGTTATAGCCTTCGCGCCGCGCGCAGCCATACAACATGCCGCGCCGCATGCGCGAACAAAAGGCGCAATAGGAGTCCTTGGTCATGGACTTCTTCGCCTGCTCCATAATCGGAAAGCGCTCGACAAAATACGGAATCCCCAATTGCGGCACATAATCCTTCAGCGGCGAGGGATCGTAATCCGAGGATTGCGGGTCGATGGTGCACGCAGCCAAGGTAAACTTAATCGGCGCTTTCTTTTGCAGATCGAGTAAGACATGCAATAAAGACAGACTATCCTTGCCGCCGGATAACCCGAGCAACACGCGATCGCCGTCGCGAATCATGTCGTAATCGCCGATCGCCTTGCCAGCGGCGGAGAGTAGCGAGCGTGGTGGTTTAATATGTTCACTCATACAAAAAAGCTTTCAACGCAAAGATGCAAAGGGCGCAAAGGTTTTCTGGCTTTTCTTTGCGTCTTTGCGAACTTTGCGTTTCAAGGTTTTGTAGATTCATAAACTCGCGCTCCGTCCGCCATCCACGGCCAATATTTGTCCAGTGATATAAGGTGCATCGTAAATCAGAAATTGTGCCGTGCGCGCGATGTCCTCCGGCGTGCCCTCGCGCTTCAGCGCAGTATGGGCAACGATGCGGCGCCGTTCGGTATCATCAAACGTTGGATCCTCTTCCGGCCATAGGATCGGCCCAGGCGCAATGGCGTTTACCCGCACTTGCGGCCCTAATTCATGCGCCAACGATTTAGTCATCGCCACCAACCCGGCTTTACCAATGCTGTACACCACATAACTTTTTAGCGGCCGCTCGGCGTGAATGTCGGCGATATTCACGATGCAGCCATGGGCATGGCGTAACGCATCTGCGGCGGCTTGTGCCAAAAACAGCGGCGCCTTGAGATTGGTGCCGATCAAATCATCCCAGTTGTCCGCCGTAATCTGCCCGACTTCGGTGGGATAAAAGCTCGAAGCATTATTGATCAGCGCATCCAGTCGGCCATAGTGCTTGAGTGTGGCTTCCACCAAATGCGGCAAACGCTCGATATGCAGCAAATCGCCTTTCACCAGCGCGCAGGAATCACGGCGCAGATGATTCAACTCATCGGCCAACGCTTTCGCTTCGTCGTGCGACGAGCGATAGTGCACCATCAAGCGCGCACCGCGTGCATGCAGCATGCGACAGGTGGCTGCGCCGACGCGCTTGGCGCCGCCGGTGATGAGCACAATTTTTTCGTCGTTGGACATAGAAGGAAAGGTGGGAACTGGGCCGCTGTTATAATGCGTAAAAGCAGAAATTTACCACACTCCCCATGCCCTCACTACCCACACCCAGCCCGGAAGCCGCAGCGCATAGCCAGCGTTTGCAGCAAACCATCTGCGATGCTATAGCCATAAGTGACGGATGGATTTCATTCGCACGCTATATGGAGTTGGCTTTATATGCGCCAGGACTCGGTTATTACGCTGCCGGGGCAACCAAATTCGGGAGCGCGGGCGATTTCACCACCGCGCCGGAACGCTCGCATTTGTTCGGCCGCACCCTGACGCGGCAAGTCGCACAGGTGCTGGCAGAAACTGGCGGCGAGGTACTGGAAGTCGGCGCCGGCAGCGGCAAGTTGGCCTGTGATGTCTTGTTGGAATTGCAGCAGCTCAATGCCCTGCCCACGCGTTATGCCATTTTGGAACTCTCGGCTACGTTGCAGGCGCGCCAGCGCGAAACCATTGCAGCACAGGCACCGCAACTTTTAGAACGGGTGCAGTGGCTGGATCGGCTGCCTGAAAACTTTACCGGTGTCGTACTGGGTAATGAAGTATTGGATGCAATGCCGGTACACCTGGTTACGCGCCAACAGGACGTTTTGCTGGAACGCGGTGTCAGTATCATTAACGAGCAATTTATTTGGCAAGATCGTCGGCTCAGCGCTGGCGCTTTACA
>JAHECG010000120.1 GCA_024641855.1 Betaproteobacteria bacterium
CCATTTTTAACGTCCAGCAGCACACTTGGTTCTGCACTATTCGGGTAACCGAAAGCGACAATGGCAGTAAAACCGATCTGCGCCAACGGCTCGGTCATTTCGGCATCCCGATTCCACTTTTGGGCGAAAGTCTCAACCCATTGTCGCGTGAAAAACTCCATGAACCTCTCCCTAAGAGAGCAACGCTCGCGCACGCTGAATTGCAGCGCGCACCGCTTCCGGCGCGGTTCCGCCGATATGGGCGCGACTATTCAACGAGCCTTCCAAGGTCAGTACGGCAAAAATATCCTGCTCGATCAAAGCAGAAAATGCCTGCAATTCCGTCAAAGGCAAATCAGACAAATCACAGCCCTTGGTTTCCGCATGGCGCACCGCGCGTGCCACCGCCTCATGCGCATCGCGGAACGGCAGGCCTTTTTTCACCAGGTAATCGGCCAAATCGGTTGCAGTCGCGAACCCTTCGCGCGCTGCGGCTCGCATTTTCTCCGCATTCACCGTCAGCCCACCCATCATGTCGGTATACAGCGTCAGGCTATCCAATACTGTGTCCACGGTGTCGAACAACGGCTCTTTGTCTTCTTGATTGTCTTTATTGTAGGCCAGCGGCTGGCCCTTCATCAGGGTGAACAAACCCATCAAGTGCCCAAATACGCGCCCGGTTTTGCCGCGCACCAATTCCGGCACATCGGGATTTTTCTTCTGCGGCATGATGCTGGAGCCGGTACAAAAGCGGTCGGCAAGCACGATAAAGCCATAGCGCGGACTCATCCACAGAATCAATTCTTCAGAAAAACGTGACAGATGCGTCATGATGAGCGCGCTGGCCGCACTAAACTCCAGCGCGAAATCGCGATCGGACACGGCATCCAGCGAATTCTCGCAAACACCGTCGAATTCCAATAACTCGGCAACCCGCTCGCGCTTGATGGGATAGCTGGTACCCGCCAAAGCTGCACTCCCCAAGGGCAAGCGATTCACGCGGCGGCGGCAGTCGATCAAGCGTGCCGCATCGCGTTGCAGCATCTCGTAATACGCCATGAGATGATGGCCAAAGCTCACCGGTTGCGCCACTTGCAAGTGCGTGAAGCCCGGCATTACAGTCGCCGCATGGGTCTCAGCCAAATCGAGCAAAGCCCGCTGAAACTGGCGAATTTGCTGCACGATACGGTCAATCGCATCGCGCAAAAACAAGCGCACATCAGTTGCCACTTGGTCATTACGGGAACGCGCGGTGTGCAAACGTTTACCGGCATCGCCCGCATATTCCGTCAGCCGACGCTCGATATTCATGTGTACATCTTCGAGATCGACCGACCATTGGAATTGGCCCGCGACGATTTCCGTCCGAATCTTTTCCAGCCCCTGCCGGATACTGTCGAGATCGGTTGCCGAGAGCAAGCCGACTTCGGATAACATTTGCGCGTGGGCCAGCGAACCCTGAATATCGAACAAGGCGAGACGTTGATCGAAGGTGACCGACGCTGTAAAGCGTTTCACCAATTCATCGACCGGCTCGTTAAAGCGTCCGGACCAAGCTTCGCCTGAGGGCGCTACTGGTTTTTCTTGCATCGGGATTAGGCCTTCACCACAATAGATAAATGCCAAGTATAAAGCAAAACGACCCATACCCCGTCGCGCTCCCGAACTTCTGCAACCTCGGCGTGATGCTGCGCATTCTCATTTTGGCGAATCTCATGGGCTTAGCCGGTGTCCTGGTGCGCGCCGCCCGCTTGGCTGATATGTTAAGCGAAGTGCAGCAAATTTCGCTCATCATGCAGCCGACCCTGCTCATCAGCTTAATCGCACTGTGCGCACTCAATAAACCGCTACACCGCCTCTCTTACCCATTGGGCGTAGGCGCCGTACTGGGAATAGCCATCGGCTGCGTCACAGCGATCCAGCTAATAATTGTTAACCGCATTTTTCCGGCCGATGGCATGGGCTATCTGAATCGCTATTGGCTGCTCACGCTCTTGGCCAGCGGCGTGTTGCTCGGCTACTTTAATATGCGCAGCCGCATTCTGTCGCCCGCCATCGGCGAGGCGCGACTGCAAGCTTTGCAGGCGCGCATTCGACCACATTTCTTGTTCAACAGCATCAACGCCGTCATGAGCTTGGTACGGTCGGAACCGCAACGTGCCGAACGCGCGCTACAAGACATGGCGGATTTGTTCCGGGTATTGATGCGCGAGAATCGCGAATTAGTGCGTTTAGAAGACGAGGTCAATCTGTCTTGGCAATATTTAGAGCTAGAAACCTTACGCCTCGGCGAACGCCTCCAAATCGCTTGGCACATCGACAAAATGCCTAAAGACGCCATGGTGCCGCCGCTCATCCTTCAGCCCATCCTGGAAAATGCCGTATATCACGGTATTGAACCGGCGAGTGGCGTCGGCGAAATCTCGGTGAATATTTTTCACTCGCGCGACCAGGTACAGTTAGTGATCAAAAACCCCTACCTAAAAGAAGGCTCGCATCACGCGGGCAATAAAATGGCGATGCAAAATATCCGCGAGCGCCTCAGCTTACATTTCGATGCCGAGGCGCGTTTGAAATGCGAAGTTCAGGGGGATTCGTACTTGGTCCACATTACAATCCCTTATGTAAAATCCGAAACATCATGAACGAACCCTTACGCATTTTGATTGTGGACGATGAAACCCTAGCTCGACGCCGCCTGCGTGACGTTCTGAGCGACAACGCCGCCGCGCTGCCGATGGAAGTCGTAGGTGAAGCCACGAATGGCAAAGAAGCACTGGAACAATTGCACACCACCCAGCCCCATGTGCTGCTACTGGATATCCGCATGCCAGTCATGGACGGCATTGAAACAGCCGAACACTTACTGAGTTTGGAACAGGCGCCGGCAGTCATTTTTACGACCGCTTATGATGATTACGCAATACGCGCCTTTGAAGTAAACGCTATCGACTACCTGCTCAAACCAATCCGCCCGGAACGATTAATCGCAGCATTACAAAAAGCCCAGGCCTTAAGCAGTGCGCCGATGATGGCCTTAAAAGCGGCGGCGGGTAAGGCGCGAACGCATCTCGCTATCGGTGACCGTGGCCGCGTTCTGTTGGTGCCGGTGTGCGAGATCGCTTACTTAAAAGCTGAGTTGAAATACATCACCGTACGCACCCTTGAGAAGGAGTACCTACTAGAAGAATCGCTCGTCAAACTGGAGCAGGAGTTTGCCGAACAATTTGTGCGCGTTCACCGCAATTGCCTGATCGCGCGCACCTTTATCGAAGGTTTTGAACGTGTGGATACTTCCCCGGAAGACGGCGAAAGCGCTGGCAGTGGATGGGTCGCCCACATTCGCGGTTTAGCCGAAAGACTCCCCGTCAGTCGACGCCAGCAACATATCATCCGCGAATTCAAGCGCTAACTGCTGTAGGTTCGCCTAGGGAGTACTGGGGTGTTGCTTGAGCATCTCCGATACGTAACCGGCAATCTCTTGCGGCAAGGAATAGCGAACCGCGTCAAACGCTGCACTTACACGATGCACGTCAAAATGCCCATCGGGAACCAAAATGGGTGCTGCTTTGTGCTTCCCGGGCCGCGCCTCCCCGCTATCGACGGCCATATGCCGATAACCATAAGCTTCGCTCCAAGCAATGGAGTGCTCTTGATCTTGCTTGTCGTAACACAATTCAAAACCGGCAAAAGACTGATCATCGGCAAGCCACACAACGAGATCGAATTGTGGCGATGAAAACCATCGGCGGCGCGCTTTGCCGATGATTTCCCGAAAGGGACTATTGACAGGCATGACCGATCCTCATGGCAATTAAATCATCCAACAACAGGCCAATGCTTTAATTAGTGCGCGCGAATTTTGGCGGTGGCTTTATCAATGCCTTGATCCATAAAACCACCATAGTAGTCAACGGTTACCAAACCGATAATCGGGTCGGCGACTTCACGCCCCATAGCATCGAAAAATTTAACCGTAGGCGCAAAGCCCACGCGATGTTTCGTGGCAAAGGCTTCCTGAGAAATTGCATGGCCATCGAAGTCGACAATTTTCCCCTGATTGCTGCTTTCAACCTCCAGCATAATCACTTTATCGTCGTACTCGGCGTTGTAGGTGGTCGGAATCAGGATTTCTTCACGCACCCGTTTGCAATAGACGCAACCTGGGGCGCTAAATAAAATCAAAATTGGTATTTTCTTTTCCCGTGCCAGCTCAGCTTCTTTACTCAGGTCGCTGGCCATCGGCAATTTTCCGCGCTCCACGGCATACGTCGCCGACATGCTCAGGCATGCTAAAATAGCCGCGAAAATCGTGATCCACTGATTAAGTTTCTGCATTTCTTACTCCGCCGCTTAAGATGCGGCCAACCATAACTGAGACTACTTTCAAGCCGTGAGTTCCCAACGACCATCCGAAATAATTATCGCCTCGCGCGAAAGCATGCTGGCCATGTGGCAAGCCGAGCATATTCAAGCCAGAACCCGAGCATTATACCCAGAGATGCGCGTGAGCATATTGGGCATGACCACCATGGGCGACCAAATCCTCGATTCGCCATTATCCAAAATTGGCGGCAAGGGCTTGTTTGTAAAGGAATTAGAGGTAGCCATGGAAGAGGGCCGCGCGGATATCGCGGTGCACTCCATGAAAGACGTACCGATGAACCTGCCGGAGGGTTTTACCCTGGCCGTCATCGGTGAACGCGAAGATCCGCGCGATGCTTTGGTCTCCAACCAATATCAAAAACTAGCCGACTTACCGGAAGGCGCCATCATCGGCACCTCCAGCCTGCGGCGCCAAGCCTTGCTGATGGCGCGCTATCCGCATCTGAAAATCGCCCCCCTGCGCGGCAATGTGCAAACCCGGCTGCGCAAGCTCGACGAAGGCCAATACGCCGCCATCGTCCTGGCCGCCGCCGGTTTAAAACGCTTAGGGCTGGCCGACCGTATTGCCTCCACGCTTGAGCCCAGCGAAAGCCTGCCTGCTGTTGGCCAGGGTGCACTCGGCATCGAATGTTTAGCCAATCGCGACGATTTAATCGAGCTGATGGCGCCACTGAATCATGCCGAAACCGCCGCTTGCGTGCAGGCCGAGCGCGCCCTGAGCCGCCGCCTTTCCGGCAGTTGCCAAACGCCCTTGGGCGGCTTTGCGCAAATCGAAAACGGACAATTAGTGCTCAACGGCTTTGTTGCCGACCTCGAAGGCAAACGCTTCGTGCAAGCCACCCTGAGTGGCGCCCCCAGTGATGCGGAAAAAATCGGCATCGCCATGGCCGAGGACTTACTGGCGCGCGGCGCCGATAAAATCCTCGCCGAACTCGGCGTTATCGCGTGAGCCAGGCCCCACTCGCGGGCCTCGGCATTCTCGTTACGCGCCCCGCGCATCAAGCTGAACATCTGGCCAACTTGATCAGAAAAGCGGGCGGCGAACCGATTTTATTTCCCACCTTGGAAATCGTCGATATGCCGGACCTGCAACCGCTCCAGGCACTCATCGACCAATTAGACACATTCGATATAGCGATTTTCATCAGCCCCAACGCGGTCAACAAAGCCATGAACTTGCTGCACGCCCGACGCAAACTGCCCGCCAGTTTACAAATCGCCGCCATCGGCAAAGGCAGCGCCGCCATGCTGGAGAAATTCGGGATCAAAAAAGTGCTCTCTCCGAAACAGCAATTCGACAGCGAAGCCCTGCTCAACCTACCCGAATTGCTCGACGTGACGGACAAACGCATCATTATTTTTCGCGGCGATGGCGGGCGCGAATTGCTTGGCGACACCTTAATCAAGCGCGGCGCACAGGTGACCTACGCCGAATGCTATCGCCGACTAAAACCGCAAGTCGACAACGGCAAACTGCTCTACCTCTGGGCCAGAAATGAATTGCACGCCATCACCGTCACCAGTAGCGAAGTGCTGCGCAACCTGTTCGATCTAGTTGGCAGACTAGGCCAGCAGTGGCTTAAAAA
>JAHECG010000049.1 GCA_024641855.1 Betaproteobacteria bacterium
AGATCGCCTATATCAAGTCGGTGGTGGAGCGCGCTGCACCATTCCCGGCATTTCCAGCCAATATCCGCAATGCGACCGACGCGATGATTTTGACCATCTGTATTCAACCCAGGAGCTTTGGGCCAAATGATGGCGCTTTTTTCTCACGGATGTCGAAGGGGCAGTCGTGTCGGTAGGGTGGGCTTATAGGCGATTGTGTATTTTAAGTGTGCGGGGCTATCTGTTTTGCAGGTGTATTTGTGTCTGGCCCGTGAGATGACTGCATCTCGACCATAGTCGACAATGCGTTTTTATCTAAGCAGGTTTGACCTCATGTGCAAGCGCGAGAGCAGCGGCTTTACCCGGCTCGACAAAATATTTAATGGGCGTCACCAGCAAGTGCTTGAAACATTTAATGAATCAATTTTGCAGCAAACCGTCGCTTGATTGTTTATGGGTAATTGCATAAAGTAAGGAATCCTTACTTTAGCGCTGAATGGAGAAATATCATGCTCGCCAAAATGACCTCTAAAAATCAACTCACCCTGCCCAAGAGCATCACTGCTGCCGTAGGACCTGCAGAATATTTCGATGTGGAAGCCCGCAACGGACAGATCGTGCTTACACCGGTGCGTATTCAGCGCGGCGATGCCGTGCGCGCCAAGCTGGCCGAGCTGGACTTGAGCGAGCAAGACATAGTCGATGCAGTTGCATGGGCACGTAAATCTCCCGCTGCCAAGAAATAGTCTTACCGTTAATGCCGAGCGCGCAAAGCAAACCTCGTTTCGTTATCGACACCAATCTGGCGTTGTCTGCGCTGGTGTTTTCGCAGGGGCGATTGTCGTCACTGCGTATTGCCTGGCAAAGCAAGCAATGCCAGCCGCTGATATCAACGGTAACTGCCGCAGAGCTGATACGCGTACTGGCCTATCCCAAATTCAAACTCACTGCTGCAGATCAGCAAGAGCTGCTAGCCGACTATCTGCCTTACTGCACCACGGTGCGCATGCCGACCAAACTGCCAGCAACACCAAACTGCCGAGACAAGTTCGACTTGCCATTCCTGCAACTCGCCATCGCGGGTAAAGCTGATTACCTGGTGACGGGCGATCAAGACCTGTTATGTCTTGCGGACCAATTTGCTTGCCCCATCATCACCGCTGACCAATTCATCACAACGTTAAATACATGACTGATTTAGCCTACGTAGGCAAACAGCGCCTACTTATTTAAGCCGAATAGATATTGTATAAATCATCAACGCGTCAACTGCGCATAAAGCCTAGGTAGCAGTTTCGGCAAATCCGCTGGTTTGCGGATTACTACATAACGCCCCAAGCCGAAGAGGTGTGACAGATAGTCTGCGGCTTTTTCATCCACGGTGACACAGAAGGGCTGCAAGCCTTGTTCTCGTGCTTGCATGTTGCCGTCGTGCATGTGGTGTTGAATCCGAACGGCTCGGTGAAAAGCTTCTCTATTCAACAAGCCGCCGACCAACAATCGGAGATCGCCTATATCAAGTCGGTGGTGGAGCGCGCTGCACCATTCCCGGCATTTCCAGCCAATATCCGCAATGCGACCGACGCGATGATTTTGACCATCTGTATTCAACCCAGGAGCTTTGGACCAAATGATGGCGCATTTTTCTCACGCATGTCGAAGGGGCAGTCGTGTAGGTAAAATGAGCTACCGAATGCAGGTCAGATTGACTGTGACGTTGGCACCAAAACGACTTAATTTGATTTAGGTAGAAAGATGTGCGTGTGAATTCAATGCTCGAATTAAAGCAGGTATTGACATTAAAATTACATATGCATAATATATGCTTATGTAATAGTTGATTTTCTATTTATCAATAACAGGTAGCTTTTTCCAAAACACATAATAATGTATTCCATTCGGCACATGAAGGTAACAGTATCGACAGTTCATTTTCTTGCCTTCCTTTCGCTAAGCACTTTTGGCGACTCATCCGGTGGGGTGACGCAAACCCCACTCATGAAGGCGGCATATGAAGGGGATATAGGAACCATGCGCCGACTTTTGGCGAAAGGACAAAGCCCAGACCAAGCGAACAACTTAGGGCTAACCGCTCTATATTATGCCGCAGGCGCTACGCGAATCGGACCTACGCCCCGCGGCAGTGTTGAGGCAGTTAAGCTGCTACTTGAACATGGTGCCAACACTAATATGAAAAGCCGTGTTAATGGTTTTACCTCGCTGCTGGCAGCTGTGCACAATGAGAATGTTGGCTCCGCCGAGCTCCTGCTCAAATATGGGGCAAACGTAAATGCTACGACAAACGATGGGGTTTGTGCTCTAGCTATCGCCGCATCGCGATTAAATCCGGATATGGTCAAGCTGCTGCTTGAGCATAAAGCACAAACAAATAATTGCCGTGACGCTACTGGACAAACACCCCTGATCGATGCGGTAGACGCAGAGCCGTCGTTAGCGCCTATATATTCATTAAGGGGCAATCCCGAGGAAGCTCGGGCTGCTTTGGAGAATGTTGCACCCACGCTGGTTCGCGCACGAATGGTAACCAAAGTATTGCTAGCCCATGGAGCGGACGTAAACGTATCCGACCAAAATGGACGATCGCCCCTCAGTTTGGCAGTTGCACATGGCGATGACAAAGTAGTAATTGATTTACTCATCGCAGGCGCAAATCCTAATGTGATAGATAAAAGCCGCGGAGGCGCGACACCGCTTATCTTAGCGTCTCAAGCTCGGAACGTATTAATTGCGTCCGTGCTCCTAAAACATGGGGCTAGAACATCTGTACGCGACCAATTTGGTAAATCAGCACTGGATTACGCGCGAATATCTGGGTCACCAAAAATGGTGGAAATCATTCAACAAGCCACGAATAAATAGTGTCATTGGCGCAATTTCTTATGAACAATATGACGAAAGGAATAAACCATGCTTAGAAAGCAGGCGGTTTTTGTCAACTCGCAATTTCCTTGGAACCGATGGACCAGAGGTGTAGTTGGATCAACGCTAGCAGCAGTTTTTTTTCTTTCGCAATCTGCTTATGCTGGGCGCCCCCAGGCATGCAACGTATTTATTTAGGTACGATTGCGTCTCCGATTCTTGATTTTCCTTTGACTGGTGGAAAGATAGGAGACCAAGTAACTGTCGATGCTGAACTTTTCACAAGTGATCCAGATGAAAATGGGGAGGGTGAAGGGCTAGATATAATAAGCCTGCCATCACTGAAAGCATCGCTCAGTCAATATTACTTCAAGAAACAATTCACCTTCAATATTGCCAAGGATGGTCAAACCGTATCAGCGAACATCAACGGAAACGATGGAGATGAAAACGCAAGTCTTTCTATTGTCATTGACCCGGCGCCGCCAAAAGGAACACCAACACCTGAAGAGAAAGAAGACTATGCTGCTAAAGCCGAAAAGCAAGAATTAATAGCAGCTGCTTCCGATGCGGCTGCACAAGCATGTGAAAGATTGCATTTACCAAAAAATATATGCGTTGCCTTTGCGGTAAATTCTGTGGTTGCAGGTTTCTTGGCGCAGTTAGATAAGGAGTTAGCGTTGGATCCACCAGATCCAAACTTTACCGTTATTGACATACCGGTAACTCCAAGCTTGCCGTTGTTGTCTTTAGCACCAGACATTACCCAAGATGAGGTCGATAGTTTTAACGACCTTTTATTGAACCAAGAAAAAGCTATAGGTTTATATCACTCGCTCATTACCTCGCTAAACAGAGCGGTGGGAGCGTACGATGCGAATAATGACGTATACGAAGCTAAGCAGCGTTCGGCGGCTGCGGAGTATAGTTTTCAGCTTTCCATATTAATGAGAGAACAAGCCGTATTATTGCAAAATTGGCAAGCGGCTTTAACGCGAGCTGGGAACGCTGTGATTTCGATTTCTCAAAGTGATGTACTAAACAACGAGATAAATTTAATCAAATTTGGCTTACCGTCTACGTATGTGCAGCAACTGCAAACCCTTGGTGCGGACGCAACGACCATCGAATCAATTAGAAATTTACATCGCGTACAAGATATTTCAGTTGTAGCAGGTAATTTCCCAGAAAAAATCGCAAATATGGGCCTGATTGATTCGATTAATAAAACAGTTGATTCCTTTTTAGGGACTGCATTAGGCAATGCGCCACCTCTAGCGAAGGGTCAACGAGCTTCTGGCAAGGGAAGCGCCGAAACAAATATAGGAACTATCTTTGAGTTTGAGGTCGGCCTTGAGAATGATGATGACAAAAAGGGCCGTCTAATGGACGGAAATTTTAGTTTGCGAGATAAAACGACGGGCTTTTACGCGAAAAGCACTCAGTTTTCCCACGCCGTGATAATCGGGGAACGGACTATTGGAATTGAGGGTAGTTACAAAGCAAACGACGGTTCAAATGGAACATTCCGCTTAATAGCTACCGACAGCATAAGACATCGTGCGGGGCTAGATTCAATTTATATTGTGCTGTCGGATGGTCACAAGATATTTGCTAAAATTAGAAATGGCTATGTTTTAGTTAAAGGCAAGATTGGCGACGATCGACGGGATTGATGGTCTTAATAGCAAATATTTTAAATTAACTTAGGTTGATAATGCGGCGTCCGTTTTACTTCGCTATTTGTTGAGGTTATTCGGATGCTGGGTATCATAATTAGCCTATGATGATTTTTCTGATAAATAGTTTTAGATATCGATTTCTTAGACATCAACGCGTCAACTGCGCATAAAGCCTAGGTAGCAGTTTCGGCAAATCCGCTGGTTTGCGGATTACTACATAACGCCCCAAGCCGAAGAGGTGTGACAGATAGTCTGCGGCTTTTTCATCCACGGTGACACAGAAGGGCTGCAAGCCTTGTTCTCGTGCTTGCATGATGGCGTGGCGCGTGTCTTCGATGCCGTAGCGGCCTTCGTATTGATCTAGGTCGTTGGGTTTGCCATCGGTCAGGATTAACAGCAATCTTTGCTGCGCACGCTGTTCGCCCAGGATGGTGGTGGCGTGGCGGATGGCGGCACCCATGCGCGTGTAGTAGCCCGGCTTGATGGCGGCAATGCGGCCGCGCGTTTGTGGGTTGTAGCGTTCAGCAAAATCCTTGAGCACATGGAAGCGAACATTGTCGCGGCGCAGGGAAGAAAAGCCGTATAGGCCGAACTGGTCGCCGGTGACCGACAGCGCTTCAGAAAATAGAAACAGGGTATCGCGGATCACATCGATCACACGCGCTTCATTGTTCACATAAGCGTCAGTAGATAGCGATAAATCGGCCAGCAACAGGCAGGCGAGATCGCGTTGCTGCGCACGGATGCTTTTGTATAGGCCACGCTCTGGCGCGGGGCGTTTGAGATGGCGATCACTGGCATGCTCGATGCAGGCGTCCATATCCAATTCGCTGCCATCGAGTTGACGCCGCAGCCAGATGCGTCCAGGCGTGAGCGCTTCAAACTGGCGACGGATGCGTTGTGCGGTCAGTGCCAAATGTGGCGGCAAGTTGCAGGGTTGCGCAGCAGTGGCCAGCAGCGGTTGCAAGCGGCAGTAGTCGGCTTGCAATCGTTGTTTCTTATGTTGCCATTCCGGTAGCAGGATGCCAGGGCCGAGTGGGGTGTCGTCGGCGTGTTCTGGCGGTAGATCGAGGTCGAAGCGCACACGCGCTGCGCTGGTCTTACCATCACGCGCAATACTCATGCGTTTGAAATCATCTGCGGCCTGGGTAGGGTCGCTGTCTTCGTCATCTTCGGTGGGGCGGTTGACGCGGATATAGTCCGCCCAACTGAGAATACTTTCCGCCCGGAAAAACAGCATCATGCCATTTTTATCTTCGGGCATATCGACGCGTTGGGCTTTGCGCCGCCGCGTGTCATTTTGGATGCGATCTCGTTTCGTGCTTTCGGCATCTGTTGGGTCGTCGGATCTCTTGGTGCTTGGCAGATCCGCAGTCGGCGGGTGTGGATGCAGCCACAAGTGCACTGGCTGCCAAGGTTTGTGTGCTGTTGGTAAGTTAGCGACACTGCCCGGCGCTAGCAATGCGGCACGCAAGATTTGTTCGCGCGCAGCTTCATCCTGCGGCAGGGTGGCGGGGTTGGGGCGCAATAGCAGGGCCGCTTCGACTAACTGTTGGTAGCGTGTCTTGAAGCCGGGATAGCGCTCAAAGACACGCAAGCTGGCTTGCTGATTTTCTGTAAACCAATCGCCGTCCTGAATTTCAACCGCGAGTGCGATCAGCCAAAAGTACAAATTGCGGTTGAGCGTGCGTTGCGAAAACAGCGCGATTTCATTGGGTAAATACAGCGCCTCATCCTCGCGCCAGGCGAATTCGGTCTGTGTTCCCGATCCAGCCAAGCGTTGCAACCAATTGCGGCGTGCGCCATGTTCTGTCGCCTGCGCAGCCTTCACATCCAATCCGCTATCACCACCCAAGGCCCGGAAGAAAATGCCTGCGGTGCGCGAAATTTCTGTCAACGTGACGGCAGCCTCGGGGTGGCGGGTATCTGCCACGCGCATCATGAAACGATCCCAGAGTTTGCCGGCGGCTTCTTCCATCTATGCTAAGCGCCCTTCTTGGCTGGTGGGGCGCTGGGCTTGAAGCAATCCTTAGGGACATCGGGATGATGGCCAAGGCCGCGTTCGGATTTGTCTAGCGCACAGGCCTCATCCACCCATTGCAACAACGTGCCTTGCGGGTTGCGTTGCTGTACTTGTTCGCAGGCTTGAATGCACTGCCCGCATTGGGTGCAAGTGAACATGCTACGTTTGAGGGTGCGTGGATGCAGGCGCATGGGGCAGGCGTTATCGCAAGCGCTGTGGCAGTTGGTGCAGGCTTGTCCGCGCGCATGGTCGAAGCCAACCACCATGGCGCGCTTGTTGCCCATCCAAGCGAGGCTTTGGAATAGTCCCACCGCACAGCCGAAGCGGCAGAATAAATGGCGTGCAAAGGTGAATTCAATAAACAGCAATAAGGTGGCCACCCCAATGAAGCGCGCTTGATTGGCGGTGAGGGTGCCGTGCCAAAGATTGGTATAGATCTCAGTCGGTGGCAGCAGATAAGTGAGCAAGGCGACAGCCCATAAAAATGCGAAGCCGAGAGCGGCACCGACGGTGAAGGGCCACCAGATGCTGCGCGGCTTTAGCAGCGAACCATCGGGGCGTTGTTCCGGTAATTTCTGGCGGTCCCAGAGGCTGTGCTTGCCGATGGTTTTCTGCATTAAGGCATTGATCATTTCCACCACGGAAAAATGCGGGCAGAGCCAGCCGCAATAGAGGCGGCCCCATTGGTAAGCTACCCCAATAATCAATGCACCTACTCCCAAGATCGGCAGCAGTACCCGCGTGAGCACATTGAAGGCGAGATGGCCGGCACCGATATCCCCAGCGAGAAAATGATCAATGCCAATCACCCATGGCTGCCCGAACAAGATGGCATGGCCGAGCGTGAGGTCGAAGCGCAGTAAATCCAAAGGCGGTGCGATCAAAAACAGCATGAAGAAAGTCGTGCGCAGCAGAAAGCGCATGTCCTGCACATTACGCATCGCAGTTGCGCCCGACGAGGGGGTAGACGTAGCCCTTTCCGGCCATCGCCTTGGCTAAACCCAACACGCCAAGCAAGACGAAGCTCGAATGAAACATCGTGAAGTAAATAATGGCGATGACCCAGGTGCTGGGTTGATGGTAACCACCGAAAAAAATAATTGCCGCATTGGCAAGTACTAGTAACACGCCGGCCCAGATACTACCGGCTATGGTTTGCTTTAGATGGCAGCGTGCCAGTAAGGGCGCGTTCTGATGCTTGCGTGCAAGCCAGAGCAGCGCCACAAAAGCCAAGCCGGGCAACAGCAACAGATTGGCGAGGTAGAGCACCTCGGCGCTGACAGCGAGTGTTTGCCCAGGCGGGGTCCCGGGGTCATTTTCCAAAGGTGACAAGGACGAGCTCCATCAGCGCGTTGGCTGTTTCATCATCGTCGGTCAGCGTCTCCACCATGGCGGCGCGGCACGCCTCAATCGGCGCGAAGCCGCTCTTGATGAGCGATGCGGCATACACCACGAGTCGCGTGCTGGCCGCTTCTTCCAGATCATGTTCTTTGAGCGCGCGCAATCCACTCGCCAGGTTGACCAGTCGGCGTGCCAGTAAGGCATCGACGCCGGTTTCGGTCATGACGATTTCCTGCTCCAATTCGGGCGACGGGAAATCGAAATGCAGTGAGACGAAACGTTGCCGGGTGCTGGGCTTCATGCCTTTGAGGATGTTCTGATAGCCCGGGTTGTAGGAAACCACCAGCATGAATTCGGGTGGTGCGTGCAGGGTTTCTCCGGTGCGCTCTAAGGGCAGCATGCGGCGGTCGTCAGTGAGGGGGTGCAGGACTACGGTAGTGTCTTTGCGCGCCTCGACCACTTCATCCAGATAACAGATGCCGCCTTCGCGCACGGCGCGGGTGAGCGGGCCATCTTGCCAATAGGTGCCGGATTCGCCGATCAAGTGTCGACCCACCAGATCGGCAGCAGATAAATCGTCATGACAAGCCACGGTGTACAACGGTCGGTTCAAGCGTGCTGCCATATGCGCGATGAAACGCGTCTTACCGCAGCCGGTAGGGCCTTTGATCAATAAAGGTAATTGGTTGCGGAAGGCGTGCTCGAACAGTTCGACTTCGCTGCCTTGCGGCCGATAGAAGGGCAGATCTTGTACCGCGTGTAGCGGAACGGTATTGCTGGTAGGGGGAGGCGTCATGTCGGTCTCCATTATATAGCCCTCTCCCCCAACCCCTCTCCCGCAAGCGGGAGAGGGGTGCGCGTCAGCGCGGGAGAGGGGGAAAGGACAATTCTAATTACCTAAGTTTAAGCTTTTGCTTTTTCTTCGCCCTTAATGAAGAAGCTGAAGAGGTAGACAACCAGTCCAATCAGGAATATTACACCCGCCAGTTCACGCGCCCAGTAGAAAATTGCTACCTGGTCCTGTGCTTGCATGAAAGGCATGGGCGTTGAGCTGACGCGCTGCAACCAAGTTTGCAGGATGCCGGCAGCGGTGAGGAAGAGCGTGATGAAGACCATGGACACCGTCATCAGCCAGAAGCCCCACATTTCGACCACCTGTGATTTGTTGCTGTTGGCTTGGCGTCCGCGCAACATCGGCATGGCGTAGGAGATGATGGTCAACACCACCATCACATAGGCGCCATAGAAAGCCATATGGCCGTGCGCTGCCGTGATTTGCGTGCCGTGGGTATAGTAGTTCACCGGCGCCAAGGTATGCAGGAAGCCCCACACGCCCGCACCGAGGAAAGCCATCACACCGGTGCCCAGAGCCCACAAGGTTGCTACCTTGTTTGGATGGTCGCGACGACGACGGTTCACCATATTGAAAGCAAACACGGTCATCATGAAGAAGGGGATGGGTTCCAGCGCAGAGAAGGCTGAGCCCCACCATTGCCAATAGCCCGGCGTGCCAATCCAGAAGTAGTGATGGCCGGTACCAATGACACCCGTGATGATGGTCATGGCGATGATTACGTACAGCCACTTCTCGATTACTTCACGGTCTACCCCGGTGACTTTGATCAACACGAAGGCTAGCAACGCACCGAGAATCAATTCCCATACGCCTTCAACCCAAAGATGTACCACCCACCACCAGTAGAATTTATCGAGTACCAGATTGGCGGGGTTGTAGAAGGAGAATAAGAAAAATACCGCCAGCCCCCATAAGCCTAATAGCAACACCATGGTGATGGAAGTTTTTCGACCCTTGAGTACGGTCATGGAGATGTTGTACAAGAAGGCCAAGGCGACGACGACGATGCCAACTTTTGTAATCAGCGGTTGTTCTAGAAATTCCCGCCCCATGGTGGGCAGTAGATTATTGCCGGTCATTTCGGCGAGCTTGGCATAGGGCACCATGAGATACCCGAGAACCGTGAGCGCACCGGCCACCAGAAACACCCAAAACAGAATCAGCGCTAGCTTGGGGCTATGCAACTCGGTTTCGGATTCCTCCGGCACCATGTAGTAGGCAGCGCCCATGAAGCCGAACAGCAGCCACACGATGAGCAGGTTGGTGTGCACCATGCGTGCCACATTGAACGGAATGGCCGGAAACAGAAAGTCGCCCACCACATATTGCAGGCCCATGACCAGACCGAAAACGATTTGCCCGACGAACAGGCCGATAGCCGCGACGAAGTAGGGCTTGGCCACCGCTTGGGATTTATATTGCATGATTTTTCCCTCCATAATTATTTCGATTCGTATACCGCATGTGGATCAACCCTCAATATTGGGTGGCCATTTTTCGGTATTGATCTCGGATGCGTATTTGAGAAAAGCCACGAGATCGGTCAGTTGTTCTTCGGTCAAGTTGAATTGCGGCATTTGGCGCCGACCCGGTGCGCCGGTGGGCTGCGCTTTCATCCAAGCTTTAATGAAGTCACCGCCCCGGCGGATATAGACGTTGCCCAGCTCGGGTGCGAAGTAGGCACCTTCACCCAGCAGCGTATGACAGCCGATACAGTTGTTGGTCTCCCAAAGGTGCTTGCCGCGCACGACCTCGGGTGTGAGATTGGCGCGGTTATCGCGCTTGGGGAGCGCTGCCGTGGTGTCGAAAGTCAGGGCCAGAAACAGCAGAAAAGAAAAAACCGCTGCTCCCCAAAAGATATTTCTGGCCGTTGATTTAGTGAATGACTCGCTCATTTCTTCCTCCTTGGTGGTGGACCTATCTACTTGTTTAGAACTCTATGCTTTCACTGGCATCGTGGCCTTGATTTGCATCAAGGGTGCCGTTTCATTAATGGCTCGTCCCTGCCGAGCGGGTCGTCTTGTTATAGACGTTGTATTTGCCTGAGGGCTTGCTCATCGGGATGCGCTTGATCTCTTTGAAGGTCACCGCATCGTAGATCACCAAGGCGCCATCCATTTCCCAGATGCTGACTAAGGCATATTTGCCGTCGCGCGTGAATTCCACATGCGCCGCAGTCTTGCCGGGACTCGGGGTAATGCTACGCACGATTTCCAGGGTGCGTTTGTCGATGATCTGCATAGTGTCGCGTTTGGGGCTCATGAAGTTGTCGGTCCAAGCGTAGGGCGTGTTCTCGTGGCTGCGCATGAAGAAGCCCGGGCCGAGCGTGTCGATGCGCTTGATGGTTTTCCAATGCTTCATGTCGATGACGCTGATGACGCCGGTCCGAAGATTCGGCGTGGCCATCACCGGCTCGCCATCGTAGATCCAAGTGATGCCGGAGCCAAGATGCGGCATGCCTGGCAAATCCAGATCGGCGATTTTGCGCCGAATGTCGAGGTTGACCACTTGGCCTTTGCCGCCTTCGCGCGAGGCGCCCATCAGATGCGTGTAGGACTGATCGAAATAGAAATCGTCCAGATAGTCTTCGAGCAAAATATGCCGTACCGGGAACGGGCCCTTGGCCGCAATCGCTTCACCATAGCGGTAGTCGTGCACCAGGCCCTCATACACCGGCTCGGCATCGTCGCCATAAGGAATCTCCCAGACTTCCTTGATGTCTTTCAGTGCGGCGATAAAACTCTTGCGCGGTGCGGCATCATAGACAGCGGAAACCCGCGAGGGTTTGCCGGTTTTGTCTTGCGCCGGTATCAGCTTCAACGGTTGCAGGTTTTTCGCGTCGAGTACCACCAGTGTGTGCGGCAGATAGTTGCCGACGATGACATAGCGGCCATCGCCCGATACGGCGAGATTGCGTGTGTTGATGCCGGCGCGAATCTCGTGGGTGGTCTTGAGATTCCAGATGTCGAATTTTGAAATCCAGCCATCGCGCGAGGCGAAGTACACATAGCGTCCATCGGGCGTGAATTTGGGGCCACCATGCAGCGCGAAGCGGGTCTGAAAACGATGAATCGGCTCAAATTTGTCGCCATCGAGAATGGTGGCGTGATGATCGCCGGTCTCCACTACCACGAAGAGATTCAAGGGGTCGGCTTTGAACGCGAGTTTATCCGGCAGGCTGCCGACCTTGAAGTTCTCGATCCGTGAAGATTTGATTTCTGCCAGCCCCCAGATTGGCACGGTGGCTGGAGCGGTGTAGATGAAATCGGCGAGCGTCTTGATTTCGTCCGCGCTCAGCTTCGTGCCAAAGGCAGGCATCTGGGTTGCGGCGCGACCCTCGGCGATGGTCTGAATGGCTTGCGGCTTGCGCAGGCGCTCCAGATTCTCCGGGAGCAGGGCGGGGCCCGTGCCGCCCAAACGATCGACGCCGTGGCAGGCGACGCAGTGTTGGGTGTAGAGGGTGGCGGCGGGCTCGGCGGCCAGTGTGGTATTGAAAAATTGAAAAGCGATAACCGCGAAGGACGCGAAGGTACGCGAAGGAAATGCCTTAAACCACGTATTCCTTTGCGTACCTTCGCGTCCTTCGCGGTGAAAAATATTTTTCATCAACGCACCATTCTCCGCAACGGCACAAAGGGCGTTACCTGCAGCCGCTCGTGAGATTCGTTCACGCCGATTTCTTCATCATCCAGATAGCAGGCCGGGTCTTCCTGCCAAGCATCGCCGGTGAGTTGATAAGCGCGCACCCTGGTGTTGCCGCCGCAGATATCGAAATAAGTGCATTCGCCACACCGGCCCTTTAATTGACGTGGGCTGGCTTTTAGGCCGGCCATCAGCGGGTCGCTGGTGTCTGGCCAAATCTCAGAGAAGGGGCGTTCTTTTACATTGCCCAGGGTATAGTTCCACCAGAACGTATCGGGGTGCACATTGCCCAGATTGTCGATATTAGAGATGTTCACGCCACTGGAATTGCCGCCCCATTGCGCTAGCTTTTCGCGCATGTGTTCTGCCATTTCCGGAAAGTTTTTTTGAATCCAGAACAGCAAATAAACACCGTCAGCGTCGTTGTTGCCGGTGACGAATTCTTTATGCTGGCCTTGCTGCTGGTAGCGCCAAGCGGTATCGAACAGAAGATCCATGGCTTGGCGCGTGGTTTGATGCACCACATCATCTTTGCGATTCTTGTTGCCGCGTCCGGCATAGTTGAGATGCGAGAGGTAGAACTTGTCCAGCGCTTCGTCTTCCATGAGTTGCAACAAGGCCGGTAGGTCATGGGCATTGTCCTGAGTCAGCGTGAAGCGCAGACCGACTTTGATGCCTTTTTCGCGGCACAAACGAATGCCGTGCATCGACGCATCGAAAGCGCCTGGCATGCGGCGGAACCGATCGTGGGTATCCTGAATGCCATCCAGCGACACACCGATGTAATCGAAATTCACGGCGGCGATACGATCGATGTTTGATTCATCGATCAGGGTGCCGTTGGAAGACAGGCCAACATAAAAACCCATGTCTTTGGCGCGATGCGCGATGTCGTAGATATCCGGCCGCAGCAAGGGTTCGCCACCGGAGAGAATGAGTACTGGCACGCGGAAGCGTTTGAGGTCATCCATCACGGTGAAGACTTCGGCGGTCGTTAATTCGCCGGGGAAATCTTTGTCAGCAGAAATGGAGTAGCAATGCTTGCATGTGAGGTTGCAGCGGCGCACCAGATTCCAGATCACCACCGGGCCGGGCGGATTGCGCTTGGGGCCTATGGGGGTGGGTTGGGCCAGCTCTTGCATGTATTGTGAGATGCGGAACATTGCAAACCTTTACGCGTTAATTAGATCAACCGCCATTAACTGATTCGTAAGCCAGTTTTCTTCAGGATGCGCGTACTGTATAAAATCTCGTGGCCTTGGCTTGCGTCACCCAATAAACCGGCGATAATTTTAGTTTTTTCTTCTACTTCTTCGTGCGTCTTGCCGTGCACCATGGCAAACAGGTTATACGGCCAATCCGGCAAGTGACGCGGGCGATGGTAGCAGTGGGTCACAAACTCTAATTGTCCCACCTGCGCGCCTAGCGCATCGATTTTTGTTTCATCCACATTCCACACCGTCATGCCATTGGCGCGATAGCCCAGGGCGTAATGATTCGGCACAGCGCCGATGCGGCGAATGATGCCCAACGCCAACATGCGTTCCATGCGCTGCATGACGATATCCGCGGGAATGCCGATTTGTTCGGCAATTTGCTGATAGGGGCGGGGCACCAGCGGCAAACCCGCTTGCGTCAGCCTAATAATCTGGCGATCAAGCACATCGATCAATTTAGTGTCGGTGAGGGTATTCATACCGTGAGTTTCAACTCCACGAAATATTCGCGAATCTTGGGCATATTGAATACCGGGTAGCCAGTTTCTTGCTCAATCTTGGTAATGGCCTCACGTTGCGCTGCAGGCGATTCTGTCGCCAGCACAAACCACATATTCAGTGCGTGGTTGCGTTCATAATTGTGGGCGACTTCGGGATGGCCATTGACGATCGTCGTGACGCGTTCATAATCTTCAGGCGCGACTTTCATGGCGGCGAGGCTCAATGCACCGCCCATTTGTTCGGCGTGGTACATCGGCCCAAAGCGCGATAAAACCCCACGCTCCAGCAAACTCTTTATGCGTTCAATCAAGCTGTCTTCGCTGATGCCGAGTGAGCCCGCGACTTCCGCATAGGGCTGCTCGCAAATCGGGAAACCGCCTTGCAAGCTGTTGATAATGGCGCGGTCGAGTTCGTCCATTATGCGACCTGTAATTCGGTGCTGGGTGCCACGACATAATTCGCGCCGCATTGTTTGAAGCGCTGACGACTGAATAGGATTTCGTGGGTGAATTCGGATAGTCCGCATTGATCACGCAAGTGTTCGAGCCGTTCCAGTACGCCTGCGCGATCGCGACCGTGGATCATGCAAAATAAGTTGTAGCGCCATTCCGGCAAGCGCCGTGGGCGCTGGTAGCAGAGATTGACCAAACCGGAGCCACCAATGCAATGTCCGAGCTCGGCAATGCGGGTATCGGGTACATCCCACACCACCATGGCGTTGGAACGAAAACCGAGTTCATGATGGCGCACGATGATGCCAAAGCGCTTGATGACATCCTGATCCAATAAGTTTTTTAAGCGCGCTAACACCTCGGATTCTGTCATGCCGATGCTTTCGCCGATGGCCGCATAGGGGCGGGATAGCAATGGCAGGCCGGCTTGGATGGCGGCAATCAACGCATAGTCTTCGGCATCGAGTTTGGCGAGATCGCTGAATCGTCCCGTATTGGCTTTTCCTGCGGTGCCATGGCCGACGCGCGCGGAAAGATCGAAGCCCAGGTCGATGTGATAATCCTGCAGCATGGGTAGACGCATGACTGCGATGCCGGTACGTGCCTCGATATCCGCTAGCGTCTTCTCTAGATGTCCTGCATGCGGCGCGGTGGCGACAAACCACAAACTGAAATGATGCTCGCGTTCGTAGTTGTGATTGACTTCCGTATACGCGTTTACAATTTGGGCGACTTCGGTGAGGCGCTCAGCCGGTACGGCCATTGCTGCCAGCGTGCTCACACCGATACGGTGTGGGCGTATTACTGCGCCGATGCGACTCACGGTGCCACTGTTCGTGAGTCGGTGCAGCGTTGCCAGTACTTCATCATTTGCGACATCCAGTTGCTGTGCGATCTCATCGAACGGCGTAGCTGTTAACGGAAAGCTGTGCTGAAAATCATTGAGGAGGTTATGTTCCATCGCGATGCTCATAAGCCGGTCCGATTCGCGCGTGAAGTAAAGAAGATGCCGCTCGGCTTGTCGGCGGGCAAGCGGCCGATGTGCTCGAAGGTTTCCGGATCGTAGATATCGATGCGGTTATCGTCGCGTGCAGAGACCCACACTTGATCGCCACGCGGTGTAAATTCGAGATGCAATACGGCTTTGCCGGGTTTGAGTGTTTTGACGATGCTGCGCGACGGTAAATCGAGTACCTGTACGGTTTCATTATCGGGGAAGGCGAAGTTGATCCACACTTGGCGATTGTCCGGACGCGCAATAGCGAACACTGGCTGGCCCGCAACCGGAATACGCGCGACTTCTTGCCAGGTGTTTTGATCGGCAAGAATGATTTCGTGTTGTCCGACACCGGGCAATACGATGAGATCGCCAGTGGTCGCCCAGCCTTCCAGATGCGGCATTTTGTAGACAGGGAGCTTCTCGCCATGTCGGCCCACTTGCACCAAGGTGCGTTTCACGCCGGCTTGCAGATTCCACAGATCGAGCAGCGCGACACCATCTTCGCCGAACAAGCCTGCGGCATAGAAATGGCCATCGGAGGTGATCATGCCATCGTAGGGCTCTTTGCCGACATCAGTGAACTTGTGCAGGATAGGTTGTTGCGGTTTGTGCATATCCGCCACCCAAATCTCGCCAGCATCGTACAAACTAAACACGAAGCGTCGGCCGGGTGCATCGACCAGCCCAACCACTTTTGAGCGTTTGCCATTGGCACCCACGGCGGGTATATCGGCAATCGGCGTAAGATCATCGACGCTAAAAATGCGTACACCACCTGGCTCGTAATTCGCCACGGCGATCAACTTGCCATCTTGCGAAATAGCGCCGCCGATACTATTGCCGGCTTGAATGACGCGGTGGGTGATGCTTTGGGTGAGCAAATCCACTTTGCTCAAGCCGCCATCGCGACCGAATACAAACGCGTAACGACCGTCACGCGAATAACTCACCGAGGCGTGCGACAGATCGCCTAAGCCGTTGACTTTACCCAAGCTGGAGCGGTGAGTCGTATCGAGAATCTGCACGCTGCCGGTGGCGCGTTCGATGACGACGCCGAGATCGCCGGTACCGCGCAGGGTGGGGGTGGCGCAGCCGACAAGTGATGCGGTGACAAGGAGCGGAAGTGCCAACCGCGAAATGATGTCGCGTATGGCCATGGACTTCTGCATGAGCTTGCGTTTAGCGCGCATCAGGAAAACCTTTTTGCAGTCCATCGACAATCCATGTTGCTTCGGATTCGGATAGAAATTTATTCCAGGGCGGCATGGGTGTGCCTGCGCGGCCTTGGAGGATGGTGCTGATTAGCGCAGCAATCGGTTTATCTTTGAGTGCATCTGGTGTGAGTGCTGGGCCGAGGCCGCCGGTTAGGCGCATGCCATGACAGGACCCACAGTCTTGACGAACGAAACTCACGAGCTCACGTTGCCGTTCCAGGCTGAGATGTGGTGAATCGGCCATAGCGCCGATAGTGATTGTGGAAAGCATTATTCCCCAGGCGAATTGTTTTTTCATTATGTCGTGACCGGGTTTCATTCGCAGAACGCGGCGGAGCAGTGGTTGCTGCTCCGCCAGGTCTGTTTAGTACACGTCGTGTTGCGTATTGTAGACGTTGAACTTGCCGGTCGGCGTTATCAAGCGCTTATCCTTGATCACGGCTTTCAGCTTGCGCGTCTTGTCGTCGATGACCACGATGGCCGATTCCTGGGTTTTGCCGTTCCAAACCGAGAACCAGACTTCGTCACCTGCCTTGTTGTACTCCGGCTGCACCACCCGCTTTGGTCCCTCGCCCAATTTCGCCATGTCTGCAATCTTCACGGTGGCGAACGGCTTGTCGATATTCTTCAGGTCGAATACCGCGACGGATTGGCTGCTTTCAGCAGAAGCGTTGAGCGGCGAGTCGACCCACAGGTTTTTCGACTTCGGATGGGTCTTGATGAACAGTGATCCGCTACCTTGACCTTTGAGCGTGCGTACCACGTTCCACGCCTGCTTCGGATGCTTCTCTGGATCGGTGCCGATCAAGACGATGGTGTCATCACCCAAGTGGCTGGTGGCCCACACCGGTCCAAATTTCGGATCGACGAAGTTGGCGCCGCGGCCCGGATGCGGAATCTTGCCTACGCCGTCTTTCACCAGTTTCACCAGCTTGTCCTCTTTCGAGTCAACCACCGCAATGGTGTTGCGCTGATTTGCCGCCACCATGAAGTAGCGCTGGGTGGAATCCCAACCGCCGTCATGCAGGAAGCGTTCGGTGCCGATGGTGGTGACCTTGAGGTTGTTGATGTCGGCGTAGTTCACCATCAGGGTCTGGCCGGTCTCCTTCACGTTGACCACGAATTCCGGGTGGAAATGCGAGGCGACGATGGAGGCAACGCGCGGCTCAGGGTGGTACTCCTGAGTGTCCACGGTATAGCCGCGGGTAGCGACGATCTTGAGCGGCTCCAGCGTGTCGCCGTTCATGATCGTGAACTGTGGTGGCCAATAGGAACCGGCGATCGCGTACTTGTCCTGGTAGCCTTTGTACTTGGAGGTTTCGACAGAACGCGCTTCCAGACCGACTTTGATGACCGCGACGTTGTCTGGCACTTTCATCCACATATCAATCAGATTGATCTGAGCGTCGCGTCCGATCACAAACAGGTAGCGTCCCGAATCCGACATGCGCGAGATATGTACCGCGTAGCCGGTCTTGACGATGTTAATGATCTTTTTGGTGTCGCCATCAATCAACGCGACCTCGCCGCTGTCACGCAGCGTGACCGAGAACACATTGCTCAGGTTGTAGTTGTTCTCTTGCTTCTTCGGCCGCTTATCTGGAGACACCAGTACTTTCCAGCTGCTCTTCATCTCCTTCATGCCCCATTCGGGTGGTTGCGGCGGCTCATGCTGCAGGAATTTAGCCATCAGCGTGACTTCCGCTTCGGACAACTCACCGCCGGTACCGAAGTTAGGCATGCCGCCCGGGGAGCCGTAGCCAATAAACACTTTCAAGTAATCGGTGCCTTTGGGTAGTGTGATGTCCGGCGTGAGTGGCTTGCCCGTTGCGCCTTTGCGTAGCACACCGTGGCAACCGGCACAGCGTTCAAAGTAGATCTGCTTGGCGCGAGTGAATTCTGCCGCAGTTAATGTCGGCGCTTTAGGTGACGCGACGTCTGGGCCGGTATCCGGACCCAGCGGCACGGGTGCGCCTTTATAACGCAGTTCAGGATCTGAGGTTGCCGGGTGGCCAGATTTGGGGGCATCGGCAGCCATTGCGAATTGTGCAAATCCCATCAAGGCAACACTGGCGGCTAAAACAGTTAATCGGTTATTCATCGCGACTCCTCCTAGTTAAGGTAAAAATGCCTTCTTCAGTACAAAGTAAAACGTGGTGAAATTCCTGTCATTGATCTAGGTCAACTGGGCTGATGGGGATAAGCTTTTTTGCGGCAGTTGCCTGTTTTTCTTTCTCTATTCGCGCCAACTCACGAGCCAGTTCACCGCGTTCGCGGCGCTTGCGCTTCTCGACCAGGGGTGGACATTTCTTTTCATTGTAGTAAGTCACTTGGCAATCGAGGCAGTAATGGCACTCATTGGCGTTAATTTCGCCCGTGGGGCGAATGGCTTGAACTTCACATTCCACAGCGCAGGCTTGGCATTGCGTGCCGCACTCTTTGCGTCGACGCAGCCAATCGAAGGAGCGAAAGCGCCCAGGGATGACCAGAGATGCGCCCAGCGGGCACATATATTTGCAATAAAATTTGCGATTGAAGGCCGTGACTAACAGGATCCCGAGAGCAAATACCACATACATCCATTCGCGCTGAAATTTTAGGGAGATTGCAGTTTTGAAGGGTTCGATCTCAGCATAGAAGATCGCTTGCCCCATGGATTGCAGGGAAATGCCAAATAAGCCGAGCATGATCAGCAGCTTTAAGGCGAGCAAGCGTTCATGGATGACATGCGGCATCTCGAAATGGGGCAGGTGCAGCAGGCGCGCTATTTTAAAGGTGAACTCTTGAAGCGCACCGAACGGGCAAAGCCAGCCGCAATACACGCCTCGCCCCCACAATAGTAAGGTCATGGCGACATAGCCCCAGAGCAAAAACAGCATGGGGTCGATGAGGAAGGTATTCCAACTGAATTGGTGCATCATGGCTTGAACGAAGGTCAGCACGTTGATAATGGAAAGCTGGCCATGCGCATACCAACCAACAAAAAATAAGGTGTAAAGCAAAAAGCCTGCACGAACCCGTTGCAATAAATAGGGGTGGCGCGCCAAATAATCTTGGAACAAAAGAATGCCGGTCAGCAGGGTCAGGCCCAAGAGCAATGCAGTAATTTCAAAGGTGCGTTGACGCCACACCGTGAGCCACATAGGCTCTTCATCGTCATCCGTGGTGGTCGCGAAGAGTGGCTGTGATGCTGTATCGAGCGGTGGTTTGTGCGGTGCGGCTTGGGTAGTCAGCGGCAGCGGCGTTGGTGCAGGGCTGACTTGGACTTTCTGTGGCGCTGATCCGGCTTTTCTTTTGTGAGGCGGTTGCGGTGCGACGGCGTTTTTTTCTGCCTTCGCTGGTGGAGGTTCGTTCGCGCGCGCTTGCGCCACTGCTGGCTGGATGCCGCGCGACTCGGCGACCATGCGTACTGAGCGGGCGATAGTGCTGTTCAAAACCATCAGCGTGATGGTCGCACCGGAAATGGCATCTACGGTTTCATAGCCTTCGCGTTTAGCGCCGACAATAATGTGGCCAGATGTGGATTTACCCCGAAACTGATCGACAAATTCGTGGATGCGCTTTTCGGGAATGCCCGCCTGCAAGATCGGCTCTTCGTGGTGGATGATGCGCGCACCGGTGATGCGTCCGCTCATGTCGATGCCGACCAGCACATTGATCGGGCGACCGGAGTAGGCGGGGATGCGTACCATGTCCGCAGTGAGAAAAGCGTAGCCCAGTAGTTTCTCATTTAGGTAGACCGGCGCAGCACGTGGTTCGCCTTCGAACTCACCGAATTTATTGGCCTGGGGAAATAAGTCTTGGATTTGCGGATACGTGCTTAACGTATCGGCGTGACTGGCTGGCGTAGCAACACTGGCAAGCAGGATAAGGACAATTAGAAAGCAGTTACTTAAGTATTTCCGCATATGGTTTTATATTTCTAGCCGTGTGTTTTTATTGATCCAACGGTATTGCTCGGATACGCGGAATAGCATATCTATGAACCATAGACCATCCGTACGAGATTGGGCAAAGGTCAATTTAAAAGCATATCCCCTTTGTACATCGTAGAACTTGATATAGGTCAATGTGCAGTTTCATTTATACTGCGTCGATGGGCTTATCCTTTCCAGACATCCAGTTACTAAAAACCGGCTATTTGCTCGCGGCATTAACCGAAATAGAACTCCAAGACGTATTGGCCAGTACCACAGTACGCACTCTGAGTCCGGGCGAGCAACTCTTCAGCCAGGGTGAACACTGCACGCATTTCTATTTTGTGTTGTCGGGGCTGGTGAAGCTGTATCGCATCGCCCCAAGTGGCGAAGAGAAGGTGATCGATTTAGTTCGTAGTGAAAACTTCTTTGCCGAAGCGGTTATGTTCATGGGGGCTCAGTATCCGCTGCATGCGCAAGCCATCGAAGCCAGCCGCTTGGCGGTGTTGGATGGCGCGCATTTTTTGAGCTTGGTGCGCAGCAATAGCGATGTTTCGCTGCGCCTGCTGTCCAATATGAGCCGCCGTATGCATGCGTTAATCAATGAAATCGACAACCTGACCCTGCATAGTGGCTCGCAACGCGTGGTGCGACATTTACTGGATCAATTGCCGGCAGGGGTTGCAACGTCTCAGAGCGTAAAGCTGCTGGCACCGAAGCATGTCATCGCATCGCGGCTTGGCATGCAGCCGGAAACCTTATCTCGCGTGCTGGCTAAGTTGCGCAGCGAACACTTGATCGATGTGCATGAAGAAACCATTGTGCTCAAGGATGTGGATGCACTGCTGCGAATAGTGTAGTTGTCTCAATTGCTTTAAAACCAATAACCAAAAGAAGGATTCTGCAATGCCAATGCCCTTGAGCCGTATTGTTGTCCTGTTGGTCTTACTGCCCCTCGCCCTACCCGTAGCGGCGGATGATAAAGAGCAAGCGGCCGAGTTCATGGTGAAAGAGCTGGAGTCGGTGAATCAGCTGAGCGCCTTTGGTCGGCTGTTATATAAAGAAGATGACACAAAACTGAACGGTATTGAGTATTGCTCCTCTTCAATGAAATTTGCTGAAGACGGTGAGTTTCGTCAAGCGATACGCGAAGCTAGCAAGTCTTTATTCTTGGGGACAAAGAATAATAAAAGTTACGTGCAATCCATCGGTATACGCAACATGGCGCTGGCCTACAGCTATGCCAATGATTTAGTCAGCGCAGAGCGCATGGCAAAAATCATCCTTGCGGACTATGCTGATGAGAAGCCTCAGGTTGTAGGTCCAGCGCATAAGGTGATGGGTGACGTACGCTTGCGTCAGGCCCAGTATGCAGAAGCCCTCGACCACTACAAAAAATCATTGGATAAGTCACCGGTGTGGATGAGACGGATGCTGCTGGCCTCTCTGGCCCGCACTTATGCCTTATCAAAACAATATGACAAAGCCCGCGAGTTTTATGAACAAGCATCCGACAATGCTGACATCAGACCGGAATCCTGGCCGACCGAAAATCTGGTGGGAACCTTCGGCAAACCGGGTGCTTGGTTATTACCGAGCCTGCTGCGGGGGCGGGCGGAGCTAGCCTATTTACAGGGCAAGTATGATGAAGCAATTGCCTTGTATGACTCAGTAAAAGAAGTTGAAGAAGGCGATGTCTATCAGGAAGTGTGGCTGCATGCTGGCAAGGCGCGCGCCCTTTGGGCCAAAGGCAGCAAGCCGGCCGCTCTTGCGGAAATGGAGCAGGCGATATCTCTTGTGGAGACACTGCGCGCGCAATTTCGCAGTGAAGAAATCAAGGTTGGCCTTTTCAGCAATGTGCAGGATGTGTTGGACGAAGCCATTGACATGTACATGGCGCAAGGTCAGCCTGAGAAAGCCTTCCTCATCAGCGAAAAGGGGCGCGCCCGTGCATTATTGGACATGGTGCGCAATCGCGTCAGCTTGAGCAGCGGTACAGCCGTGTTTGCAGACCCTACGCGCAATGTCGCCACGCTACAGCAAATCCAGGCCGTTGTTCCAGCCAACACCGCCTTGGTGGTTTATCACAACAATCCCATGCGCACCTATGTTTGGGTGATTCGTAAGGATGGCACCAAGTCATATACGTTGCAGGAAGGTCGCGCCAGCTTGGAGCAGAAGATTCGCCAGCTCCGTACGCAGATTACCCGGCGCGAAAATTCTGATGCCAGCGCCCAGGCAATGTACCAAGTACTGATCCAGCCGCTAGCGCTTAAAAAGGACGAGAACATCATCTTCGTGCCGCACAAGGCGCTGCATTTCTTGCCATTC
>JAHECG010000050.1 GCA_024641855.1 Betaproteobacteria bacterium
AACTGTTGGCGCGATCATTTCCGGCGCTCGCACCCCATGGCGGATATCGAAGAAATCATGGAGCTGCCCGCAGATGGCCCGACACCGGAACAGCAACATGCCGAAAGCGAGCTGGTCGGCCGCGTGCGGCGTGCAGTGGCCGCGTTGCCACTCGGGCAACGCCAAGTCGTCACCTTGGTTGATCTGGAAGAAATGTCTTATGGTGAAGCAGCGCAAGCCCTCGGCATCCCCGTTGGCACGGTGATGAGCCGCCTGAGCCGCGCGCGGTTGGCTTTACGTGATTTACTGCATGAAGCGCCGGCAACGCTGCATGTGCTGACACCGAAATCGAGGAATGGGCAATGACGCAACAAATATCCGAAGAAGAATTGAATGCTTACGTCGATGAGCAGTTGAATGCGAGCGATCGTGCGCGGGTATTGCAAGCGCTTAGTCGCGACGCAACGCTGCAACAACGCGTCGCCGAAATCCAACAAATCCGCAGCCTCCTGCGCCACGCTTACGAGCAACCGCCGCTGCCAACCCGATCCATCAACATATCCCCGTTTTGGCAGAGCCATAAGCTGGTCGCATCCTTGTTGGTTGCTGTCGGTATCGTCACCGGTGCGCTACTGCATACCCTGGCCACGAACAGCACCATCCTGCATAGCGCCAAAGCCTTAAAAGGCGTGGTGATCCAAGTCAGCGAAGCCGATCCGGCGAAGTGGGAGATGGCGCTGATCAATGCGCGCAATGTGCGCAAAGCCTATGGCGATAAACCGATCAACGTGGAAATCGTCGCCTATGGGCCAGGCCTCAAAATGCTGCGTAACGATTCAGCCGTTGCTTCCGGCTTGGCGGAAGCCAGCAACAATGGCGTAAAACTTTTAGCCTGCGGCAACACCATGGCCATGACCCAAACGCTGCACGAAGACCTCAATCGCGCCGTCGATGTCGTGCCAGCAGGCGTCGTAGAAATCATGCAGCGGCAGCAAGATGGCTACGCTTATGTCAGGCCGTAAAAGGCTGGTTATCCGTTATCTGGGTTTGATAGTTTGGTGCGTATCATTCGCATTTTAGCCCCTTTAGGATCCAACTTTTAGTTGGGATTTTCTATACCCAGCCCTTTCCTGACATACACTATGAAGCCGCGATGTAATCTCGGGGTAAAAAGTAACCTGACAAAAACAGGATGGCAGTAGAAATCGTTTTTTATAACGACATCCCCTGGTCATCGCAGACATTCGAGAATTTATCCGACGCCTATATCGGCCAATACAAAGTTAAAGCCCGCCAACTCAGCAATCGGAGACTATTTTGAAGCTCAAAGAAACAATACAAAAACTTGGTGAAAAAAAAGCCACCGCTCTTGCCCAACAAATAGCAAATAAGATGGGGCTAGATTGGAAAGGCTGCGTGTCCTTTGTTTTCAAAATAGTTGCAAATGATCCAGATCGCGTTCCAGGTAATATCGGAGGTGAAACTGATGATGAGCGCACCGTTATACAAAAATGGCTGCAAAAATACCAGGTTGGTATGGATGGGCGAGCAAGCAAACGAACATCAAATCCGCCGGGCACAATCGCAGACCCAATCATCGAGGAAATCATCAGCGCAAGACTGACAAAGCTAACTAAAAATGACCTGAAAAAAGTAACTTATGCTCATCGACTTGGAATGTCGGCTGAAAATATTCTTGGTTTAATGCTTGAAGAATACCTTTCAATAAATCTTCAAAAATATGGCTGGCATTGCGCTTGGGGTGAAACGATTAAGTCTGTAGATTTCGTAAATGAAAACGGGGGTCTTCTACAAATTAAAAATAGAAGCAATTCCGAAAATAGCTCAAGTAGCGCCGTAAGAGACGGCACGAAAATCGAAAAGTGGTACCGTATTAAAGCTGATCGCATCGAATATATGTGGCCTTCACTAAATAAAATATGTGGCACAAAGCATTTAAGCGAAGATAATTTTGTTGAATTTGTTAATTCAACTATCAAAAGCAATCCAGACTGCTTGGCAGTGGAAAAAGAAAATCCATGGCAATGAAAAATAAGTAATTAGGTTTTGGCATCAACAAAAACCTAATTCTTGTTGCCTGTAACCTGCCTTGTGTTTTATTTTTTCCTGCTTAAATTGGGCTATCCACTCTTCATGGGATGTGTTTTTATATCTGGAATACTCAAAATTTGAAATACTCACAACATTTTTTCTAGCCAAAAGATTTTTTATTAAATTGCCCACGGCGCAGCCCAAGCTAAGTGGCACTGCATTTCCTATCTGCTTGTATTGCTGAATTAATGGGCCCGCTAGAACCCAATCATCAGGAAACTCCTGGATCCGCTTATATTCCTCGATAGAAAGTGGCCTATCTTCTTCTGGGTGGGCAAGGTCTGTAGCGGGCATTGCCGGGTGGGTAACAAGTGTTGGAGATGGCTTGTTCCAAGCCAATCTTCTTAAAAATCCAGTTTTCCCTCCGCCTGCATAATATGATTTCCCCATTGCTTCTTTTTGAAGATTTTCTGGTAAATCTTTCCAGTTTTGCCCCTGCTTTAGCATCCTATAGTATTTCAGGCGCTTTTCAGGGAAAGTCAGATGATGGTGTTCCTTAATTTTTTGAATGCACGATTTAAGCGATCTCCATTTCGGCAATCCATACTCACCGCTCTCTGAATGAGTAGGAACTAAAAAAGGTGGTTTTTTTCCATCTCTAGAGCAGATTATTATTACTCTCTCTCTAACTTGTGGCGTTCCAAAATTTGCTGAGTTGTACAAATTAAATGAATATCCATAGCCGGACTTTTCTAGTCTTTTGAGAATAAAATTTAATGCCCCGCCTTTTAATTCATCTTCTGATAAATCAGGAAATCCTTCCCCCCTAAGTTCATGCGGTCTATGCTCCATAGGACAAGAAAGCAAGCCCCTAACATTTTCAAAAACTAAATATTTGGGCCGAAGCTCTAAAGCCAAATCAAGATACTTAAGAAATACATTTCCCCTGTCATCATTAAAGCCTTGTCGCTTTCCTGCCGTGCTAAATGCTTGGCATGGCGGGCCTCCGACAATCAAGTCAATGTCATCCTTCTTGTTAAGTCCAGCTGCTTTCAATATGTCTTTAGCGGTGTATTCATTTATATCGCCGAGTAAAGCTGTGTTGGGTCGATTTAGAGCAATAGTCTGTCTGCAATATTTATCAACCTCGCATGCAAGTCTTACGTGGAATCCGGACTTTTCAATGCCAAGATCCAGCCCCATTGCTCCAGAAAAGAAACTCAACGCTATTGGCCTATTGGAGCTACCACCAAAAACATCGTAAGCAGGGTGATCTTCAGCCACTTTATGAGCCGTTCTAAGTCCATATCTATTGATACTGTCTTGGGCTATGAGCCAAGTATTGCCAATTTTTCTGGATATTAGGTCTCCCTGACGACACAAGGTTCTAACCCGTTGCTCGCTAATATCAAGCTGTAACGCAGCTTCCTTATTGCTGATTTCGGTACTCATGCTAAGTTTCTCCTGCGAAACCTGTAGTAAGTACCAAATATAACCGCATAGGCGCCCATGTCAAGCCCAAAGAACTCGCCGCACTTGGATAAACTTTACGCAATGCTTCAAATTTTCCTATGCGCACGAAGTGGATCATCCACTTTTCAAAAAACGTATTGCCGCATAGAGTCGCAAGCGGACAAGCAACACAAATTAACGGCTTGGGTAGTTGGCTCTAGCCATCAATGCGGCTTGATGTAGTTTTCCCAGTCTGTACGCATGCCTGCAAAGCAAGCCTTATATTCCGGCGTTGCGGTGCTGGTTGCATCAATGTCTTTTCCGTCTAGCGATATTCGCACACGCTTTCCAGCCAACTCGCCGGTACAGGATTCGTAACCCACGTCGCCGTAAATATTGAATTGACGGAAGCTATGCAATTGCCCGTTGTATTGATGCAAATTGATGAAGGTATTGATTGGATGTGTCGGCGCCCATGGCAAGGTGATTGAACCGAAATCGCGCACCAGTTTACCGTTCTCGTAAATATTCACTTCGACGGTGTGCACGTTATTCGGCGTGTCCGCATCGCGTCGCACATGGGAAATTAACTGGCCCGTGGCCGCATCGTAATAGCGTGTATCCACATACTGATAATGCGCCGCCGCTGCCCCTTCATAATCGCCACGCTCTTCTTCGGTTCTGATCTTGTGTTGTGCAATCACTTGCTCGTGCAACGCATAAACGCCACGATGAAATTCTTCGGGCGTAGGCTCAGCCGCAATTGCTGTGTACGCTACCGACGTTAATATCAGGCCTAAAGCCAAGCATAAATTTCGCATCATTTTTATTTTTCCTGTTTAGGTTGTGACCCGATAACGGCGCGCTCCGTCCAATTATCCTCTGGCAAAAATTCCGCGCGCTCAAGCACTATTTTCGCCTCCGCTTCACGTTTGAGCGACTGTAAAATCGCCGCCTTGAGCATGAGCGAACTGCGATTGTCTTGATCCAAACTCAAACCAGCATCGACGATTTCCAAGGCCGCATCATGCCGCCCGCCCAGTTGAAAACAAATGGCTAAATTGTGGTACGCCTTCTGATAGCTGGGGTCGAGTTGAATCGCGGCGGAAAAATGTCGCGCGGCCTCACGTAGCTTGTTTTGCTTGGCCTGCACCACACCCAAGTCGTCGTGCGCTTCGGCGTTATTCGGGTCAAGCTCCACCGCGCGCAAAAGATCGCGCTCAGCCTCTGCCCAATGACCGCGCCAAATATTGCGCACGCCGCGCTTGGTATAGGCGACCGAATCTTTAGGATGGCGCACAATAAAGACGCTGAGATCGGCGATGCCTTCGTCCATCAAGCCCATGCGACCATAGGCCATGCCGCGACCGAAGTAGGCGTTGTCCTGATGATCGTCCAGCTGGATTGCCGCGCTATAGTCAGCCACGGCGCGTTGCATTTCATTCAGCAGGTAATAAATGTCGCCGCGCTGAACATATAGCGCGGCATTTTTCGGTTCGGCTTGCACGGCGTGATTGCTTTGCTCCAGCGCAGCAGCGGTTTCTTCCTGTGTTTTAAATGCCGCTAGTGCAGCGCTTGAAAATACAATCCCCATCAAACACAAAACGAGCCGTGCTGCACCGAACATAATCCCCCCTGATCTACCCTAAATTATTTAGGGCCGAATATAGGCGTAACCTTCCGCCTGTTTCGACATCAATTCCACCACACCCGCTTTTGCGTAGCCCAGATTAGGCAACATATCTTCTTGCGTAAGTTTTTGCTTGCGCATGGTGTTTTCACAAGCCACGACTTTTACGCCATCGCCCAACGCACCCTTCACGCGGCCACCGACTTCGGATTCCAGCTTAAGCATGCCCAGGCCGGGGCCATAGGCAACGATTTCGACATCGACGTTTTCCTTACCCAGATCTTCTTGCACGTTGGCCGCATTATTCAGCGCCAGTGCCCATTTTTTGGGATCGGCATCGCTGACTTGGATAATGACTTTTTTCTTGGCCATCTCTGCATGGCTCATTGTCTTTTGTTGTTCTGCGACACTGGTTGTGGGCAGGATAGCCAGTACCGAGCTTAGTGTTACGGCCACGGCGGTGTACATCATTTTTACGGTAGTCATGTCTTGTCTCCAATCATTGGTTAGGTTGCAAATATAAAGACGCGTTAATCGTCGATTTATTCCATACCTAGATCCAAGCCTGAATTTTTTGGGGCATGACATACATTACCGTTGGTCGCCGAATAATATTCCCGGCTCAACCAAGCCTAGTGGCTTTTGGCGCCATCCCGTGCACAACGAAATCCGATCGAGCCATAGACGACATCGCCACTGACGGGTGGCTTGCTATTGCGAAAGGAGGCGCGGATATTTTTAACTTTTTCATCCCAAGAGCCGCCGCGCACCACGCGCTCTTCGCTCTTGGCCGGATAGTCCAGCTCGCCCTTGGCATAGTGCGCCAGTGCATCTGTTGCATAACCGTTAGCGACCCATTCGCCGGCATTGCCCAGCATGTCGTACAAGCCCCAAGCATTCGCTGCACGCGAGGCCACGGGCCAAGTGCGATCTTCGCCACAGCCATCCATCTCGCCTTTGACCGAGCCGGTGGTTTTGCCGTCGTTGGCGATGGCTTCGCGGCAACTCGCTGTGCGGCCCCAGGAATACGCTGTTGCCGCACCGGCACGCGCGGCTTTTTCCCATTCCGCTTCGCGCGGCAGGCGCTTGCCTTGCGTTGCACAATACGCCTGGGCAGCGGTCCAATCGATACAGTTCACCGGATGCGCATCGCGTTGCGGCGCGGCGTAGTTGCAGTATTTGTTTAGGCTGTGCGTTTTCGGCGCTTTGCATTTTCCGGCGCTGACGCAAGCGCGATATTCAGCCACCGTGACTTCTTTGTCATCGATCATAAAAGCAGGCACAGCGACTTTCACTGCGGGTTTTTCTTCAGCGCCACACAGCTTATCCCCTTTAGAACAGCCCATGGTGAAGGTGCCGGCAGGAACGACGACCATGTCAGCGGCGGTCGCATTGGTCGTGGCGAAGGCCATTAAAAACATCGCGGCGAAACATCGAAGTTGACGCATGAGGTATCCTTTCTTGGAAATGGTATTGCCTGGGAAAGAAAAATGCCAAAGGCAAGGTAACATTCGTTTGCCGGCCTAAGCAACCGCGCTCCAGCAGGCCATTTGTTATCTTATAGCCTTCCAGCGCACTCGTTTCCGGCGCGTGCGCCAAATAAATAGCAGAAGGAATTGCAATGACTGTTTTTGAATCCATCGCCGTGATATTGGCATTTTCTGCTGTGGCGAGTTATCTCAACCACCGATTTATCCGCCTCCCTTCGACCATGGGCTTGATGGTGGCCGGTATCAGCTTTTCGGCACTTCTGATTTTGCTCGGCAAGCTGGGGCTCATTGATGCCGGGCATGCAGTGAAATTCGTTTCATCCATCGACTTCGCAGGCTTGCTGCTACACGGCATGTTGGCATTCCTGCTATTCGCCGGTGCCCTGCATGTTGATTTGTCTGATCTACGAAGCCAGCGTACGCCGGTAATCGTCTTATCCACGGTCGGCGTTTTGATCTCGACCCTGATCACCGGCACGCTTTTTTGGTATGCCGCACAAGCCTTCGGCCTGCAATTGTCTTTCATTTATGCCTTGGTGTTCGGCGCGTTGATCGCGCCCACCGATCCCATCGCGGTGATGGGTTTACTGAAACAGGCCAATGCCCCCAAGAGCCTGGAAATCAAGATTGTCGGCGAGTCATTGTTCAACGATGGCGTCGGCGTGGTGGTCTTTCTGACCCTGCTCGGCATCGCCGTCGGCGGTACACAGCCGACGGTATCCGGCGTCAGTTTATTTTTACTGGAAGAGGCCGTCGGCGGCGCGCTGCTCGGTCTTATCTTGGGCTATTTCACGTTTTTATTGCTGCGCAGCATTGATGAATACGAAGTTGAAGTATTGTTGACCTTAGCCTTGGCGACCGGTGTTTACGCGCTCGCAGAAGCCGTCCATGTTTCCGCGCCGATTGCGATTGTCGCGGCCGGCCTACTCATCGGCAACCATGGTCGTGAACTCGCTATGAGCGATAAGACCAGAACCAACGTAGACAAATTTTGGGAGCTGATCGACGACATTTTAAATGCAGTCTTGTTCGTGTTGATCGGGCTGGAAATGATCGCTTTGAGCTTTGTTTGGAGCCATCTGGCCATTGGCTTGGTCGCCATCGTCATTACCTTGCTCGCGCGCTTTGTGAGCGTCTGGCTCCCGATCAACATCATGCGTTTGCGTCGCACTTTTGCCCAAGGCGCGGTTCCGATACTGACCTGGGGTGGATTACGTGGCGGTATTTCTATTGCGCTGGCCCTGTCTTTGCCCTTATCCCCGGAACGCGATCTGATCCTGTTTGTCACTTACGTGATCGTCGTCTGGTCGATCTTGGGACAAGGGCTGACACTTGCACCCTTGATCCGTAAAGTCTCGCAATCAAAACCGCTGGACAGCCCGCCCGAGGATCACCGCTAATCTGAGCCACGGGCTTTCGATGCGCCGTGCCAAGGGGCCTTTCAGGGCTTATAATGGCGCTTTCCCGTTAGCCTGAATCATGTCCGATCTAAAAGCCCACCTCAGCCAGTTAATTGCCGACGCCCTTGTGATTGTGGCGCCTGAAACCACGCTTCCCGCCATTGAGCTGACGCGCACCAAACAGGAGTCCCACGGCGACTTTGCCTGCAATATTGCGATGCCGATGGCGAAGCAGCTCAAGCGCAACCCGCGCGATGTGGCTAAAGATATTGTCGATGCACTGCCGCCCTCACCCTGGGTGGAAAAAACCGAAATCGCCGGTGCGGGCTTTATCAATTTCTTCTTGAACAATGCTTCTAAGCAGCGCGTCGTAGCCGAGATTTTGCAAGCGGGTCAAAAATTTGGCCAAGCACCGAGCCAAAACAAGCGCGTGCAAGTGGAATTCGTTTCCGCCAATCCAACTGGCCCGCTGCATGTGGGTCACGGTCGTGGCGCGGCCTTTGGCGCTTCGCTCTCAAATGTCTTGAGTGCGGCAGGCTACACCGTCGCACGCGAGTATTACGTTAACGATGCCGGGCGTCAGATGGATATTCTGGCGCTCTCCACTTGGTTGCGTTATTTGGAATTCAACGGCATCAATGTGCCGTTCCCGCCCAATGCTTACCAAGGTGACTATGTGCGCGACATGGCCAAGATCATTCAGGATCAGCATGGCGACCGCTACATCCACGAACCTTGGCATGTGCTTGACGGCGCACCTTCGATCGAAGAAGACAAAGAAGCGCATCTGGATCAACTGATCGCCAACGCGAAAAAACTTTTAGGTGAGGATTACGCCTACGTACATAACGTTGCACTCACCGAGCAGCTTGGCGATTGCCGCAACGACCTCACCGAATTTGGCGTGGTGTTCGATAACTGGTTCTCGGAAAAATCGCTATTCGATAGCGGCTTGGTTGAGCGCGCGGTCAATACGCTTGAAAAAAATGGTCACATTTACGAACAGAATGGCGCGTTGTGGTTCCGTTCGACCAATTTTGGCGACGAAAAAGA
Organism: Betaproteobacteria bacterium; assembly: GCA_024641855.1. Lineage (GTDB taxonomy): Bacteria > Pseudomonadota > Gammaproteobacteria > Burkholderiales > Thiobacteraceae > RBG-16-58-11. The sequence goes on from JAHECG010000050.1 coordinate 9,057, forward strand.
TCGCGTGGTTAAGCGCGATAACGGCCTCTACACTTACTTCGCTTCCGATATCGCCTATCACTTGAATAAATTCGAGCGCGGTTTTGATCAGGTGATCAATGTCTGGGGTGCTGATCACCATGGCTACATTGCGCGCGTCAAAGGCGCGCTCACCGCATTAACGCTAGACCCCGAAAAGTTGACGATTGCGCTGGTGCAGTTCGCCGTGCTGTATCGTGGCGGCGAAAAAGTTTCAATGTCAACGCGGTCTGGGCAATTCGTCACGCTGCGCGAGTTACGCGGCGAGGTCGGGAACGATGCGGCGCGTTTTTTCTATGTGTTGCGCAAGTCGGATCAGCACTTGGATTTTGATTTGGATCTCGCCAAGTCGCAGAGCAACGACAATCCGGTGTATTACATTCAATACGCCCATGCGCGCTGTTGCTCGGTGCTGACCAAATGGGGTGGCGATGTAGCTATGCTGTCCTCCGTGGCGGACCTGACCAAGCTTGCGATGCCAATTGAGCTAACGCTATTGAAGCGTCTAGATGATTACGCGCTAACCGTTATCAATGCCGCACGCGAATTAGCGCCGCATCACTTGGCGTATTATTTGAAGGATTTGGCTTCCGATTTCCACAGCTACTATAATGCCGAGCAAGTCTTGGTAGACGATGAGCCGACGCGCTTCGCACGTTTGGCTTTAATTTCCGCAACCCGCCAAGCAATTCAAAACGGACTAGAATTGCTAGGCGTTACTGCCCCTGAGAAAATGTGATGGCTATTAATCGCGACTACAAAAAAGATTCCAGCAGCAAAAAATCCGGCGCCTCGATGATCACCGGAATCGTGATCGGCATATTACTTGGTTTAGCCATTGCATTAGCGGTAGCGCTGTATATCAATTCCGCGCCCAGCCCATTCCGGCAGCCTCCTGCGGCGGTCAAAGCAACGCCTGAGGCAAAACCCAATGCTAAAACGGCCGGCGTAAAGGCCGAGTCCAAATCCGACCCCCAACCCGATACGCAGAAAAACCGCTTCACTTACTACGATATCTTGCCGGGTACCGAGAAGCCGGTGACTGAACAAGAAATCAAACAAGCGCCGCAAGGTAAGGAACAGTATTTCCTGCAAGCCGGCTCGTTTCAAACAGAGGTTGACGCCAACAACCTCAAAGCTAAACTCGCTTTAATCGGTGTTGAGGCGTTGATACAAACCGCCAGCTTGCCTGATAAAGGCGTGTGGCATCGCGTCCGCGTTGGGCCGTTTACCGATATCGAGGAACTGAACAAAGCCCGCACTACTTTGTCTCAAAATGGTGTGCAGTCGAGCCTAATTAAGGTTCTTGAGAACACGCCCGCCAAACCATAACCTAAAGAGGTCTCGAATGATTACTCGCCGCCAATTTCTGTTTTCTGCCGCCGCACTCCCTTTACTCCCAAACATCGCCCATGCGATTACCCCGGGCCAGGAATATGAAATCATTACCGCCCCGATTGAGACCCTAGATCCGAAACGGGTCGAAGTCATGGAACTGTTTTGGTATGGCTGCCCGCACTGTTTCGCCCTGGAACCAGATGTCGTTGCTTGGGCCAAGACATTCCCAAAAAATGTTTACCTTCGCCGCATCCCGGCTGTTTTTGGCCAAACGCCCCATTGGATTCCCTTGGCCCGCGCCTACTATGCTGCCGAAGTTTTAGGCTTAACCGAAAAATTACATCACGACTTTTTCAACGCCATTCACCTCTCCGGCCAGAACCTTAATGACCGCGAAGTTCTGCTTAAGCTCGTTCATCAATTAGGTGTCAATCGTAAGCAATTTGAAAAGGCCCTGGATTCCCCGGAAGTGAATGCCCGCATCAGTAAATCGCAACGTATTAGCGGTGCTTCCCAAGCCAAAGGCGTGCCTGCCCTAGTTATTGATGGCCGGTATCAAACCTCAGTTACGCAAACGGGGACTCCGGAAAGACTTTTCTCCACTGCAAACGAGTTAATCGCGCTGGCACAACAAAATAAGAAGCATTAGCCCACTGACTTATAACCCTGTAGAGGCTTCAATTGACAATCAAGGTCGTATTGGTCGATGACCACCCACTATTCCGTAAGGGCCTCGAGCATTTGCTTGAAAATTCCGCGGAGGTCAGCATTGCCGGCCAATTTGCCGATATCACAAGCGCGCGCAACTGGCTTAAATCGGATGGCGGCGCCGACGTAGTTTTGCTTGATCGTGGTCTACACGGTACCGATGGCCTTGACCTTGTGCCGGATTTTAAAGCGCGTGGCATTAAAGTCATCATGCTAACTATTGCCGATGAAGACCATGAAATTCGCGATGCCATCGAACGTGGTGTCGATGGCTACATCCTAAAATCCAGCGAGCCAGAGCAGATCATCCAAGCCATTCATTCGGTTCATCTGGGCAATAGCATGCTGCCATCGCACATTATGCAAAAAATGGCGCGCGGCGAATTAATGAATGGTGCGTTCGATAAGCTTTCGCAACGCGAATTGGAGATCGTGACTTATGTAGCTCGCGGTCTTACCAACCGCGCCATCGGTGACACCCTAAACCTATCTGAAAATACCGTTAGAAATCATTTGCGTAGCATTCTAGACAAGCTTGGCCTCGCGAATCGCGTGCAAGTCGCAACCTTAGCGCTCAAGCAAGGTTTAGTTAAGCCACAGGGTAAACACCAGTAATATTTACTTAAAAAATATAGTCGTAAAGTACTATACAGATGGGGTGTTCATGGTACACTGGCTTTGCTAGTGTGATGCTTGTTTCTGTTCAACTTGCGCTTAAGCCCCGATGCAAATCGGGGCTTTTTTTTGCCCAACATCAAAAATTCCGAGGGAAGTCTTTCCGCGTATCGCTAAACAGGCGCCAAGGGTGCGGTTTGGCGAAGCTCCGCCCCCTATTGATCCGCTTTTTCGACACGCACTCAGTCAGCCAGTTTTTCCAGCGCCGGCTCATAACAAGTCACGTGATTGCGCCCTGCGGCCTTTGACGCATATAACGCGAGATCGGACTGATGCGTCATGCTGCTGTAGCTCGCCATCCCGGCTTGGTACTCGGCAACACCCATGCTCACAGTGACCGGAATTGTGATGTTTTCATAGATCACCGGCTCCAACGCTATCGCCTCTCGCACCCGCTCCGCAAAAACGCGCGCCCCTTCCTGGTTTGTTTCCGGCAAGATCAAAATGAACTCTTCTCCACCATAGCGTCCGAGGACATCCGACGTGCGCAACTTTTCCTTCACTCGCGCGGCGACTTCGATCAGCACCTGATCACCCGCAAGGTGTCCATAGGTATCGTTCACTTTTTTGAAAAAATCTAGATCGAAGAGAATCATAGAAAAAGTACCGCCATAGCGTCGCGTCCGATCGAATTCACTCGATAACCGGTTTTCCAAGTACCGACGATTGTAGATTTCCGTCAGTCCATCGCGGTTGCTAATTTCCGAAATGGCTTCCAAGGCTTCTTGCAGCAAGCTTTGCGCAATCGCCGTATCCGTTGCGTCAAACACCATCACACACACGGCTTCTGGCTTGCCGTGCTCAGCTTTTAGCGGCAATAGCATGCAATTTTGGTACATGTGTTCAGCGCCGCCCGTAATAGGCCGGTTATGGGCAAAGCGGAACAAGTAGGGGCGATTTTCCCAAGAAATAAAAGAAAAATTATTCAGCAGAAATACCGTGTTGACCTTTTTGGTAAACCACGGTTTTGGCAATTCCGGAAAGGCCTCGAACAGGTTTTTGCCGACGATTTCTTCGGATTTACGGCAGCTATGGTGCGCCATGAAATTATTCCAGAGCTGCACCTCGAAATTTTTATCCAACACAAAAATACCGACATCAAGCCATTTAACAATGGTTTCGGCCAAATTGAATGAAAATGCTTCACCGCTCATGGTGTAAGAATTTCAGAAAGCGGCCAGAAATTCGTCGGTGATGTGGCGAATTTTTTCAATCCCCTCTTCCGGCATGAGCATGGTGAGATGGGCAATAAAATTTCGATTCTTGATCGTGAAATTGACTTCCAGTAACAGCGCGTGACTCCACTTAACCTTTTTCGGGTCAATCAATTGCTCCGCCATGACCTGCCTCGCCATGACTGACGGCATGGAAAAACTCAACTCAGCCGGGCCATTGGTCTCGGTAAAAGCCCGAATCTGCTCCATCATACCGCCCAGGCAAGCGCCGGAAAGCACATTTGCGACATCCAGCAGCAGCTCATTCTCGCCGCTCTCCTCTAACTCACCCTCAAAACCCATTAAATCTGCCAACGCCCGGCATCCCGGCTCGCCGAAAATAATGATCGCCTCACCGCGCAAATAACCTTGAAACGATTGCCGAACCGCACTGACCAAATTCGTTTTGCCAACTAGGCTTGCTAATGCAGGCGGTAGGTCGGCTAGTTCCACCACGCTAATACGCGGTACCGATAAATCCACAAACTCATCCAGCAAGGCCGCCAACGATGCCCCTGCTTGGCCCATCGCTATATTGGTGAGCTCTTGTAATGCATCGCGCTGATCGTTGCTGAGGGAAGCTAAACTCATATCACACCATATTGCTTTAGCACGGTAGAGATAAGCTCTGACGACACCGGTTTTTTTACAAAGGCGATAGCGCCTAAAGACAGTACGCGCTCCTGCGCCACGGGTTGAATATCAGCGGAAACCACGATGACCATGCTGTTAAGCTCTTCTTTACGCAACGCTTCCAGCACGCCAAAACCATCTAAGATTGGCATGGTCAGATCGAGAAACATGACTGCCGCCTTACCGGCTCGATAAGCCTCAATAGCCTCTACGCCGTTTTCGGCTTGCGAAATTTCCACATCCCAATCTGCGGGTAAGGACTTAATCAACATTTTACGCGCCATGGCGGAATCGTCGACGACTAGAATGGGCAGCGACATAGCAAAACCGAAGGCCTCTTATTTATTATGGTTTTAGCTGTATCGGCATCCAGACTCAAAGCTTGAGCGCCAATACGATACCCCCGCCCGATCTCTGGCGATCACGGATTTTCTTTTAAAATCAATCAAAAAACCCGGATTCCGACAGCTCGAGCGTGAGTTTTGCATAGTCCCGCGCCCCAGGACTGGAGGGCGCATAAGCAAAGACATCTTGTGCCAGGGTAGGACTTACCGCCAACGCCACATTTTCTGCCACCCGCGTTGCGCATAACTCTTTGCCATAGCGCTCTTGAAGCTGATCATAGATATCGTACGAAAACTTTCGCCGACTATCGAAGCGTGTCAGCACAATACGTTTGTCTATTTTTCGTTGTAGCGGCCCTTCTAAGGCTTTCAGCGCCATATCCAGCTTATTCACACTTTGCATGGATAAAAAGTCCGCTGACACCGGAATCAATACATGATCCGCGGCTAACAAAGCATTCAAAGTCAAAACACCGAAAGTAGGACAACAGTCGATCAAGATCGGCACGCCCTCACGCGACAACGATTCATCCAGGCCCTGTTTGAGTTTGCGCGCCGCTGCCGCACTTTTACTATGCAACGCCTCCACCTTGGACAAATCCAAGTGTGCAGGGATCACGCGAGCACCCGCAGCAACTTCTCGAATCAAGTCGCGCAAAGGGATATCGTCACGGAAAAAAGCCCCGATCGAACTATCAGTGGTTACATTTTGTGCGCCGAAAGTCAGCGTAAGATGCGCTTGCGGGTCAAGATCAATCGCAAGCGGCCGTTTCCCCATGCGCGCCAGTGCAGCGGTTACATTCAAGGTGGTCGTGGTTTTACCGACGCCACCTTTTTGATTGAATACTGCAATGACCGTCACGCAGCCCTCCTGCAGGAGAAAGCCAGTGCGTGATACGTAAATGCAATTTTTTTGAACGCCATACCCGCTTGGAGTTTACTCAACTGTTACGGATTTAGCCAGATTGCGCGGTTTATCCACATCCGTACCTTTTTGCAGCGCTGCGTGATACGCCAGCAACTGCACTGGGATGGCGTGCACGATGGGGGAAAGCACGCCAGCGTGTCGCGGCGTACGAATCACATGCACGATTTCTGAATCGGAGAAGTGACTATCAAGATCCGCAAAGACAAACAGCTCTCCGCCACGGGCGCGCACTTCTTGCATATTGGATTTCACCTTTTCCAGCAGCGAGTCCTTGGGGGCAATCACGACCACCGGCATTTCAGCATCCACCAGCGCCAACGGGCCATGCTTTAGCTCGCCTGCGGGATAAGCCTCGGCATGGATGTAGGAAATTTCCTTGAGCTTGAGCGCGCCTTCCTGCGCAATCGGATAGTGCACGCCGCGACCGAGAAAAAGCGCATGATTTTTGGCCCCGAAACGTTCTGCCCAAAGTTGAATCTGCGGTTCAAGGTTAAGCGCATATTGCACGCTGCCCGGCAGATGGCGCAACGCGTCCAGATAAGCCGCCTCTTGATCCGCACTGAGTCTGCCGCGTAATTTAGCCAGGGTTACGGTCAGTACGAATAATGCAACGAGTTGGGTCGTAAAGGCTTTGGTCGACGCCACACCGATCTCGGCGCCGGCACGGGTAAAAAACACCAGCCGTGAAGCGCGAGGAATCGCACTTTCTTGTACATTACAGATGGAGAGCGTGGCTTCATGTCCGAGGGACTTAGCGTATTTCAACGCCTCCATGGTATCCAGCGTTTCGCCAGACTGAGAAATCGTAACGATCAGATGCTTGGGATCGGCTACCGCCTTGCGATAGCGATATTCACTGGCAATTTCGACGGTACAGGGAATACCTGCAATGTCCTCGATCCAATAGCGAGCCACCGAAGCCGCGTAAAAACTTGTCCCACAAGCAAGAATTTTAACGCCTTCAACCTGCGATAAAACCGCTTTGCCCTCAGCGCCAAATAGTTCCGGAGAAAAGCCTTCGGCAAGGACTGGTTCGACGGTATCTGCGATGGCCTTGGGCTGTTCGTGAATTTCCTTCTGCATGTAGTGGCTGTAAGGGCCTAGCTCAAGGGACGCCAGCGACACGTCGCTGAGGTGAATCTTAGGCTCTACCAAACGTCCGGCGCGGTCGTGGATGACCACGCCATCGCGGCGCACGATGGCCACATCACCCTCTTCCATATAAATCACGCGCCGCGTACTCGACAACACGGCGGAGACATCGGATGCAATAAAGTTCTCGCCTTCGCCGAGGCCGATGAGCAGCGGACAGCCCATGCGCGCGACGATCATTTCGTCCGGGTCATCAAGCGCGACGACGGCGATAGCATACGCACCGATTAGCTCATGTACAGCGGCGCAAACCGCCTCGTAAAGGTTTTTTAATTTTTTGTAGTGATGCAAGACCAAATGCGCGATCACTTCGGTGTCGGTCTGGGATTCAAATTGATAACCCAACGCTTGCAGCTCATTGCGTTTTTCGTCGTGGTTTTCGATGATGCCGTTATGCACGACGGCGATCAGGTCGCCGGAAACATGCGGATGCGCATTTGGTTCGGTCACGCCGCCATGCGTTGCCCAACGCGTGTGCCCTATACCGAGTGATCCCGTCAACCCTTCTGCGTTAGCCGCCGCTTCCATTTCTGCAACGCGGCCAATACGCCGCACACGATTAATTTTTTCATTGATCACGGCGATACCAGCGGAGTCATAACCGCGATACTCGAGACGGCGCAAACCTTCGACCAACATTGGCACCACGTTGCGATTGGCGATCGCGCCTACAATTCCACACATAGTAATGCTCCGTTTATTTCTTTTTAACTGGCCGCTGCCAGCCTGCAATCGTTGCCTGTTTTGCCCGTGATAGTGTCAACTCACCTGCGGGTGCATTGCGCGTCAACGTTGTTCCCGCACCGATCGTTGCACCTTTGCTCACGGTCACCGGCGCCACTAATTGCGTATCGGAGCCGATGAACACATCATCCTCAATAATCGTGCGATGTTTATTAGCGCCATCGTAATTGCACGTGATCGTGCCAGCGCCAATATTCACATTCTTGCCCACCGTGGAATCGCCAACGTAAGACAAATGATTGACCTTGCTGCCGCTATCGATTTGGCTATTCTTGATCTCGACAAAATTCCCGATATGGGCATCAGAAGCTAAAGTTGTGCCAGGGCGGATCCGAGAAAACGGTCCAATACGGCAATCCGCGCCAACGCTAGCATCTTCTATGTGTGTAAAAGGCTGGACCTTTGTGCCTTGTGCAACGCTGACATTCTTCAATACACAGTTAGCACCGATCTCGACTCGATCTCCCAAAGCCACCTTGCCTTCGAATACACAATTGACATCAATGACGACATCCCGTCCACAGCTAAGCTCACCGCGCACATCGAAACGCGCCGGATCCATGATGTGGGCGCCGGTGCCAGCCAAGCTGAGCGCATAGTTGCGCTGGTAAATGCGCTCCAGTTCGGCGAGTTGCGTTTTATTGTTTACGCCCAACACTTCCCACTCATGATGCGGATGACTCGTCGTGACTTCCATCCCATCGGCTACCGCCATGGCGATGGTATCGGTGAGGTAGTACTCGCCTTGGGCGTTATTGTTGGACAGGCTGCCTAGCCAAGCCATCAGCTTTGCTGTGGGCGCAACAATGATTCCAGTATTGATTTCGGTAATGGCGCGCTCGGCTTCGTTCGCATCTTTTTGCTCGACGATGCGGGTGACTTTACCGCCTTCACGGACGATGCGGCCGTAGCCCGTGGGGTCGTCGAAGTGCGCGGTCAACACCGCCAGCTTGTCGCTACCTGCATGCGCTAGCAAATGCTGCAACGTGCTTTCTCGTGTCAGTGGTACATCTCCATACAACACCAAGGTTACGCTAGCTGAATCCAAGAGTGACAGCGCTTGTTGCACAGCGTGACCAGTACCTAACTGTTCCTTTTGCTCTGCCCAAACGAGATCTGGTTCTTGTATCGCATTCGGAACTGCGTTCCCACCATAGCCATACACCACACACATTCGCGCTGGCTTGAGTTTGCGCGCCGTTTCCAGAACGTGGCCGAGCAAGGCCTTGCCCGCCAAGGGATGTAAAACCTTAGGCAGGTCGGAGTACATCCGCGTACCTTTGCCGGCAGCGAGGATGACGACATTTAGAGGTGCAGCCATTCAGATAACTTTAAGGATTTGAGCGACTTATTATAAACAAAATAGCTACGAGAGCTCCGGGTTTATAGCAATAAGTACCGTCCTTTTACAAACCAAACACCCATAAAAAAGGCAGCGAAAACGCTGCCTTTTTTATTTTGCCGCCAATTGGATGGCTTACTTAATCTTGCGCAACTTCTGGATCGCCGCAAGCTGGGCCACAGCAGAAGCAAGTTCGGCTTGGGCCTGCGCGATTTCCATCGCACCAGTTTTGTTCTTCATCGCTTCTTCCGCTGCGCGTTTGGCTTCTTGCGCTTTGGCTTCGTCCAAATCTTTGCCGCGAATACCGGAGTCGGACATGATGGTGACGACATCCGGCTGAATCTCGACCAGGCCGCCATTAACGAAGATCAACTCTTCTTCTGCTTGGTCGGCCAGCTTAACGCGGACTGAACCCGGTTTAAGTTTGGTGACCAGCGGCGCATGCCGTGGATAGACACCTAATTCACCGCGCTCACCAGGGACGATCACAAACTCTGCTGCTCCGGAGAACAACAGGGTTTCTGCACTAACGACGTCCACATGAATAGTCATAGCCATACTTTGCTTCCTGTGAGGTGTAAGGTGTTAGGGGTGAGGAGGAAAGGCAAGTGCACGACCCGCCTCACACTTCTCGCCTCTCACCTCACTGAATGGTTTTTGCCTTTTCAACGGCTTCTTCAATGCCGCCGACCATGTAGAACGCCTGCTCTGGCAGATGATCGTATTCACCGTTGACGATGGCCTTGAAGCCTTTAATGGTGTCTTTCAGCGAAACATATTTACCTGGCGAACCGGTAAAGACTTCCGCTACGAAGAATGGCTGCGACAAGAAACGCTGAATCTTACGTGCGCGGGCCACGGCCAACTTGTCTTCAGGAGACAATTCGTCCATACCCAGAATTGCGATAATGTCGCGCAACTCTTTATAACGCTGGAGCGTCTGCTGCACAGCACGCGCGGTGTTGTAGTGATCTTCGCCCACGACCAGCGGATCGAGCTGGCGCGAAGTCGAGTCCAGTGGATCCACGGCAGGATAAATACCCAGCGATGCGATATCACGCGACAACACGACGGTGGCGTCCAAGTGACCGAAGGTGGTGGCAGGCGACGGATCGGTCAAGTCATCCGCAGGCACGTACACCGCTTGAATCGAGGTAATCGAACCGGTCTTGGTGGAGGTAATGCGCTCTTGCAAGCGGCCCATTTCGTCGGCCAGGGTTGGTTGGTAACCCACGGCGGAAGGCATACGACCCAGCAGCGCAGACACTTCGGTACCGGCCAAGGTGTAGCGATAGATGTTATCAACGAAGAACAGCACGTCACGGCCTTCGTCGCGGAAATATTCGGCCATGGTCAGACCGGTCAACGCTACGCGTAGACGGTTGCCTGGAGGTTCGTTCATCTGGCCATAAACCAGCGCCACTTTGTCCAGCACGCCGCCTTCTTTCATCTCGTGGTAGAAGTCGTTACCTTCACGGGTACGCTCACCCACGCCGGCGAACACGGAGTAACCGGAGTGTTCAACCGCGATGTTACGAATCAATTCCATCATGTTCACGGTCTTGCCCACGCCCGCGCCACCGAACAGGCCGACCTTACCGCCTTTAGCGAACGGACAAACCAAGTCAATCACCTTGATACCGGTTTCGAGCAGTTCGTTGGAAGCTGCGAGCTCATCGAATTTCGGAGCATGGCGATGGATAGAAGCAGAACCCTCGGCGCCGACTGGACCTTTGTCGTCGATCGGATTACCCAGCACGTCCATGATGCGGCCTAGGGTCTTGGGGCCAACCGGCACCAGAATTGGTTTGCCAGTCGCATCAACTTTCAAACCGCGGCGTACGCCGTCGGTAGAGCCGAGCGCAATGGTGCGCACGACACCGTCACCTAATTGCTGTTGCACTTCGAGGGTCAACTCGGTGCCGCCTACTTTCAGCGCGTCGTAAACCTTGGGCATCGAAGCACGATCGAATTCTACGTCGATCACCGCACCGATACACTGAACAATCGTTCCTTGGCTCATGGTCGTTTCCTAAATATCTAAATTAAATTCGTTAAACCGCTGCCGCGCCGCCGACGATCTCGGACAGCTCTTTGGTAATCGCAGCTTGGCGGGTCTTGTTGTATACCAACGTTAATTCATCGATCAGCGTACCGGCATTGTCGGAGGCGGCTTTCATCGCCACCATACGCGCGCTCTGCTCGGATGCCATATGCTCAGCCACCGCTTGGTACACCGTATATTCGATGTAGCGCTTCAGCAGCGTGTCGAGAATTTCTTTTGCATCAGGCTCGTAAATGTAATCCCAGTGATGCTCGAAAATACCGCGATCTTCATCGCCTTCGGCCTTTGCCATTTGATCCGGCTGATCCACAATCGGTGCTAACTGCATCATCACCGGCTCTTGCTTCATGGTGTTGACGAACACCGTGGAGCACAGATGGATCTCATCAATTTCACCAGCCAGATACTTCTCCAACATCACCGTCACCGGCGGCAGGAGTTTCTCCATGTGCGGCGTATCACCCATGTGCGTCAAATAAGAAGCAATGCTGGCGTTTAAGCGCTGCATGAAACCAAAGCCCTTATTGCCGATAGCGCAAACTTGCACTTTCTTGCCAGCCTGATCCCACTCTTTCATCTTGGAAAAAGCGGCGCGCAACACATTGGTATTCAGACCACCGCACAGACCTTTGTCGGAAGTGACGACGATCAAACCAATGTTCTTGATCTGCTCGCGCTTCTGCAACAAGGGATGCCGATACTCGGTCTTGGCATAGCTCATGCGACGCATCACGGCGCGAATCTTCGCGCCGTAAGGACGTGCTGCGCGCATCCGCTCCTGCGCTTTGCGCATTTTGGATGCGGCCACCATTTCCATGGCCTTGGTAATTTTCTTCGTGTTCTTGACGCTGTTGATCTTGACACGAATTTCGCGGCTACTTGCCATCGCTCAGTCCTTAATAAGTGCCGGTCTTCTTGAAATCGTCCGCAGCAGCAACGAGTTCTTTCTCGGTCGCCTCGTCCAGATCATTGGTGCTGCTGATCTTGTCGATGATCGCGGCGTACTTGCTCTTCAAGTGCGCTTGCAGCGCGGATTCGAAGGCCAGCACTTTGTTCACATCTACGTCGTCGAAGTAACCTTTGTTCACCGCGAACAGCGAAATCGCCATCTGCGCCACGCTCATCGGGGCAAACTGCAACTGCTTCATCAATTCGGTCACGCGCTTACCGCGCTCCAACTGCTTACGAGTTGCTTCGTCCAGGTCAGACGCGAACTGCGCGAATGCTGCCAATTCACGATACTGCGCTAGTGCTAGACGCACACCACCGCCGAGCTTTTTAATCACTTTGGTTTGTGCTGCACCACCGACGCGGGATACGGAAACACCAGCGTTGATTGCAGGACGAATACCGGCGTTGAACAAGTCGGTTTCCAAGAAGATCTGGCCGTCGGTAATCGAAATCACGTTGGTCGGCACGAATGCCGTCACGTCACCAGCTTGGGTTTCAATCACGGGCAGCGCGGTCAACGAACCGGTTTTGCCTTTGACCTCACCGTTGGTGAATTTCTCAACATACTCTTCGTTCACGCGTGCGGCACGCTCCAACAAGCGGCTGTGCAGATAGAACACGTCGCCGGGATACGCTTCGCGGCCTGGTGGGCGACGCAGCAGTAGTGAAATTTGACGATAGGCCCAAGCTTGCTTGGTTAAGTCGTCGTATACGATCAGCGCGTCTTGACCGCGATCGCGGAAATATTCACCCATGGTGCAACCCGCATACGGTGCAATGTATTGCATCGCGGCGGAGTCAGAAGCGGTTGCGGCCACAACGATGGTGTATTCCATCGCGCCGTACTGTTCCAACTTACGCACTACGTTAGCGACGGTCGAAGCTTTCTGACCGATCGCGACGTAGATACACATCATGTTCTGGCCTTTTTGGTTGATGATTGCATCAACCGCAACGGCGGTCTTACCGGTTTGGCGGTCGCCGATGATCAGCTCGCGCTGGCCGCGGCCGACGGGCACCATGGAATCGATTGCCTTGATCCCGGTTTGCACTGGCTGTGAAACCGATTTACGTGCGATAACACCAGGAGCAATCTTCTCTACCGGTGCCGACATCTTGGCGTTGATTGGGCCTTTGCCGTCGATCGGCTGACCCAACGCATTGACCACGCGGCCAAGCAGTTCGGTGCCGACGGGCACTTCCAGAATGCGGCCGGTACATTTAACCGTATCGCCTTCCGTAATATGTTCGTAATCGCCCAGCACCACGGCGCCGACCGAGTCGCGCTCGAGGTTGAGTGCAAGACCGAAAGTGTCGCCAGGGAATTCCAACATTTCCATGGCCATGACATCGGACAAGCCGTGAACCCGCACGATACCGTCGGTCACAGACACGATGGTGCCTTGGGTTCGGGTATCCGCGCCAGTTTCCAGGCCTTGGATTTTGTTTTTAATCAGTTCACTGATTTCAGACGGATTGAGTTGCATAGCTACTCCTAGGATTTAAGCGCGGACGCCATTTTTTGCAGCTGACCGGATACGGAACCATCAATCACCACGTCACCCACGGCAATGCGGGCGCCGCCGATGAGACTGGCATCGACTTGCGTCGTCGCCTTGACCTTGTGGCCAAATCGCTTTTCCAGACCGGCGACAAGCTCTTTGACTTGCGCATCGTTCAGCGGCAGGGCCGAAGAAATAACGGCTTCCACTTCGTTCTGGTGATCGCGCCGGAGCGCTTCATAAAGGGCGGCAATTTGCGACAGGACAGACAGACGATCGTTTTCGATCAGCACTTTGACGAAATTTTTACCTGCTTCGGTCAGCTTGGAATCGCACAC
>JAHECG010000121.1 GCA_024641855.1 Betaproteobacteria bacterium
GCCAGCCACAAACCATCGCTGTAAGAATGTACGGTGGGTTCTAACCAATAAAAACCGGCGCCAGCTAAGGCAATCGTAATCACACCCCAACCGAGCAAATAAGGTACCGCAGTGGGAGATAACAAATTGCGCATTGCTCCCAAGGCCCGCACCAGCACCAAGGAGACATAAGTGACCCGCAACAGACGCGCCAAGGGCAGCCATTCCGAATCGACCCCAATCAAACTCGCCGCCGCCCCTAGGATGATCAGTACATTTAGCCAGTTGTAGCCGACATATGTGAGGCGCTGCCTAGTTAAGCGCAGCATCCACACAAATTCCAAACTGAAGGCCAGCAAGATGAACACGTCCAAAACCTGCCCCAGCCGGTACAAAGCACCATGCGGAGAGGCTAACTCCAAATAAAATGCCGGAATTGCAAGGGAAGCAACGCCGACCATTAACCAATGTAGACGGCGTTCCCACACATAGGCCACAGGTTCGTCATGCGGCGGCACCCCGCCCATCCCTAATAGATTTCGATAACTTCGCATAAGTGTATGTTAGCACTGCCGATTCGACGGCGGGAGTCTGCGCGCCTATAATCTCCCTACCTGACTCATGACTTTTCCAGCTTTTTGAAGTTCTGCCTAACCGTCACCATGAAACGCCTACTGCAACTCGCCCATCTCATCGACCGCTTGAACCAAGCCATCGGCCGCGCTTCGAGCTGGCTAATTCTTGCCATGGCCTTGATCAGCGCGGGCAATGCCATCGTGCGCAAGGCCTTCAATATGAGCTCCAACGGCTTGCTGGAAATTCAGTGGAGTCTGTTCGCGGCGGTGTTTTTGCTAGCTGCCGCCTATACCCTGCTCAAAAATGAACATGTGCGCATCGATCTACTAAGCAGCCGACTCGGACCTCGTGCGCAAGCTTGGATCGATATCTTCGGCGCTTTGTTTTTTCTGCTGCCGCTGTGCACCCTGATGCTCTACTACGCGTGGCCATTTTTCCTGGAGTCGTTTGAATCACAGGAGTGGTCGAATAATCCTGGCGGTTTGATTTTATGGCCGGCCAAAGCCTTGATCCCACTTGCCTTTGCCCTGCTCTACTTGCAAGGCCTCGCAGAAATCATCAAGCGCGTTGGCTTTTTGCTGGGGATAGCACCACCGGCTAAAGCTGCGCATGATCCGTGCGAACATGCCGTGACGCTCAAAGCACCCGAGAAGAACCCATGAGCCCCGATCTGTTCCCGCCACTGATGTTCGCTGGTTTGGTGCTATTCCTGTTGATGGGCTATCCAGTGGCGTTTTCGCTCGCAGCAAACGGCTTGTTGTTTGCCATCCTCGGTATTCAACAAGGCTTGCTCACCGCCGATTTGCTCGGCGCACTGCCGCATCGCATCTACGGCATCATGCAAAACGAAACGCTGTTAGCAATTCCATTCTTCACCTTCATGGGGTTGATTTTGGAACGCAGTGGCATGGCCGAGGATTTGCTGGAAACCATCGGCCAATTGTTCGGCCCGATTCGCGGCGGTATTGCCTATGCTGTGATTTTTGTCGGTGCGCTGCTTGCTGCGACCACCGGCGTCGTTGCCGCTTCGGTGATTTCCATGGGGCTGATTTCTTTGCCCATCATGTTGCGCTACGGCTTCGATCGGCGCTTATCCGCGGGCGTGATCGCCGCTTCCGGCACGCTGGCGCAAATCATCCCGCCAAGCTTAGTGTTGATTGTGCTCGCCGATCAATTGCAACGCCCCGTCAGCGTTTTGTACCAAGGCGCAATATTGCCCGGTTTGCTGCTGATGGGTTTTTACACCGCGTATGTATTCGCAATCACCCTGTTCAAACCTTCCGCTGCGCCAGCATTACCGATTGAAGCGCGTACCTTGCACGGCACAAAGCTTGCGCTACATGCACTGCTCACCTTGACGCCACCACTGCTGCTGATTTTCTTGGTACTCGGCACGATCTTCCTCGGGATTGCCACCCCGACGGAAGGCGGCGCCATGGGCGCCACCGGCGCACTCGTACTCGCGTTGCTAAAACGCCGCTTAAGCTTACCGCTGTTGAAACAGGCTTTGGATACGACCACTAAACTGTCTTCGTTCGTGATGTTCATTCTCGTCGGCTCCACGGTCTTTGGCCTGGTCTTTCGCGCGGTGAACGGCGATTTATGGGTCGATCATTTATTGGCAAATTTACCGGGTGGTGCCATCGGCTTTTTGATTGTGGTCAATCTGATGGTGTTTGCCTTGGCGTTCTTTTTGGATTTCTTTGAACTCGCCTTCATTGTTGTGCCGCTGCTGGCGCCGGTAGCGAATAAACTCGGCATCGATTTAATTTGGTTCGGCGTGTTACTTGCAGTGAACATGCAAACCTCATTCATGCATCCGCCCTTTGGCTTTGCTTTGTTCTATTTGCGCAGCGTTGCACCCAAAGAGGATTACGTGGATTCCATTACCGGGAAGGTCACCGGCGGCGTCAAAACCAGTCAGATTTATTGGGGAGCTTTGCCATTTGTATTAATCCAAATATTGATGGTGGCGCTGATCATCGCCTTCCCCGCACTAACCGGCATCCGCGAGAAAAAAATTGAAGCCGATATCCCGTTGCAAATTGAAATCCCCGCCACTCAAGGCGGGTCGTCTGCCCCATTTAGTTTCAATCCAGAGTAAATCAATATGTCTAAAATCATCGTTGCGGCTTTATACAAATTCGCCAAACTGCCGGACTACCGTGAACTGCAAAGCAAAGTACTTGCGTGCTGTGAAGCACACGGCATCAAAGGCACGTTATTGCTGGCACAAGAAGGCATCAACGGCACCGTTGCCGGCAGCCGTGCGGGGATCGATGCGTTGCTCGCTTTCCTGCATAGCGATGCGCGTTTAGCCACGCTCGAACACAAGGAATCCTTGGCCGACACGATGCCGTTTTACCGTATGAAGGTGCGCTTAAAGAAAGAGATCGTCACGCTCGGCGTGCCTGGCATCGACCCGAATGAAAGAGTCGGTAAGTACGTTACGCCGGAAGATTGGAATGCCTTGATTGCCGATCCCGAGGTCGTCGTCGTCGATACGCGCAACGATTACGAGTACGACATTGGCACCTTTCGCCGCGCCATCGACCCGAAGACCACCACTTTCCGCGAGTTCCCCGAGTATGTGAAACAAAATCTCGACCCCAGCAAGCATAAAAAAGTAGCGATGTTTTGTACCGGTGGCATTCGTTGCGAGAAAGCCACGGCGTTCATGCTGGAACAAGGTTTTGAGGACGTCTATCACTTACAAGGCGGTATTCTCAAATACTTGGAGCATATTCCAGTGGAACAAAGCTTGTGGGACGGTGAATGCTTTGTGTTCGATCAGCGCGTTGCGGTGGGTCATGGCCTAGTCGAAGGCAAACACGACCAATGCCGCTCCTGCCGCTACCCCATCTCGCCCGAAGATAAAGCTTCGCCCAAATACCAAGAAGGTGTTTCTTGTCCGCGATGTCACGATACGCTATCGGAAGAAAAACGCGCACGTGCCATGGAACGACAACGACAAGTGGCGCTGGCCATGCAGCGCGGCAAACAACACATCGGCATTCGCCATAAAAAGCGCGGCGCATAAGCACTATTCACGCCACTCTTTAATTCAGTAATAACCTAGGTTCGCTATGAAATTTATGTTTAGGCTTTTCTTTAAGACCGTGCGTTTCGTGCTCGGCCCCATTCTATTACTGTGGGAACAACTCAATCCACCCAAAGGTGTGGAACGTACGCCAGAAGCGCAACAGATCGTCGATCGTAAATGCCAAGCGCTGGCGCTCTATCAGTTCAAGACTTGCCCGTTTTGCATGAAGGTGCGGCGTGCGATCCATCAACATTCGCTGAATATCGAATTGCGCGATGCGCAACACGACGAGCAAAACCGTGCCGATTTACTGCAAGGCGGCGGGCAGATCAAAGTGCCTTGTTTGCGTATTACCGACGCGCAAGGCCATAGTGAATGGCTGTACGAATCGGACATGATCATCCAATACCTGCACCAGCGTTTCGATTAGGGGACTGGCGGCTGTCCATGCGCCGCATAAAATGCGCTGGCGCCCCACACTTGCAAGTACCCGCCACGGAAGAAGCGTTCAAACTCGGGGGGATTTGCGCCTGTACTCGCTTGATCTTCAAAGGCCATGATGCGACCTTGCGGATTTTTCTGCAGCCAATTACGTAAATTTTCAAAACTGCTGATCTCGGTGACCGGTTTTAGCCTGCCCGTAAAATCAAATTGCGCATGATACTTACCCCAATGCGCGAGTGTGATGCCGCGCTGTTGTAAGCTCGATAAATATTGCGCCACCGGTGCCGGATCGCTGTACGGCGCAACCAGTGGCACCACGCTCACATAACTCACCAATAATGCCAGCCAGGTCGCCCCCGCCAGCAACTGAATACGCATCAACAATTGGGTGCGGCTAGCGAAGATGAGCGCCAGTGCGATCGCCGCAAAAACCAACCCTGGCCAGATCGGCAAATGTGCACCAGATAAGGCTGCGCCCAGCCGTTGCGAGTGCGACAGCGCATAGCCCCAACCAGCGGCCATCAAAGCAAAACCTAAGGCTGGAAAAATGAGATCAAAGCGTCGCGGTGTATCCTGCACCCGCTGCAACGCATACGCGGCCAGCAAAGCAAATGCCGGCAACAACGGCAACAAGTAGCGTTCCTGCTTGCCACTGATGAGCGAGAATCCGATCAACACCGGCACAATCCACGCCAGTAAAAAGCGCACGCCGATTGTGCCATCCGCTTTGCGCAAAGCCGACAAACCGCGCCACAAACTCGGCCACAACAACCACGGGAACAGCAGCACCGGCAGCAGCGGCAGATACCACCAAATCGGTGCGCGATGGGCAAAGGACTTAGTCATGCGGCCCGCGGTCTGCCCCCAGAAAATCGCGGTGCGATAGGCTTCACCGCCATAATAGGCGGCAGGAATGGCCCACAACAAAGCGATCACCGCTCCCAACACAAACGCGCCCAGCACGCCGAGATACCAACGACCTTTGGCACGACGCACCGCTGACGACCACCACGGCGCCAATACCGCGGCAGGGAGTAGATGCAGCAAAATCACCGGCCCCTTGGATAGCACACCCAAGCCAATCCCCACGCCCAGCCAAATCATGCCCCAACGCATTTCGCCCTGCGCGGCACGTACGATGCCCAGCATGCCGATCAAGGTGCTCAAGACCAATAAGCCATCGAAACCCACTAAGGTAAACAGTGCGCCGAACAATAGTGCGCCGCAATAAATCCAAATCGCGTTTGTGCCGAGTTCAGTGCTGTCTGGTCGCAGTCGACGCGCTAATTGCAGCATCAAAGGAATGCTGAAAAGCGCGAGCAAAGGCGCAATCAAACGCGGCCACCATTCGTTCACGCCGAACACCGCCCAACCCGCTTGCATCAACCAAAACAGCAACGGTGGTTTCTGGCTATACGGCGCATCATTCAAATACGGCACCAGAAAATCGCCGCGTTGCCACATATTCCACGCCACGGCAACGTAACGTGTTTCATCGAGCGGCCATAGTGGGCGTAGAAATAAGGCGACAACGGCCAGACCGAACCAGCCGAGCATGAAAAAAATAAGCGTGCGGTTTTGTTTTAGCATGGACATAAAGTTTGAGTACTTATCCAATCAGTAACTGCGCTCAGTACGATTGATCAGATTTAAATTTATCGTCGGTCGCGTCAGGATCCAATTCCGCATCCACTTCCGCGCCCAAGGTATGGCCATGGCGATATTTGCGATACAGCCAAACGCCGATCATGCCGGAAGCCAAAAACAGCAGCACCGCCAAACCGATGCGTAATGCCGGATCGACGCTGACGCCACTGCCGATCAAAGCGAACACCATGG
>JAHECG010000051.1 GCA_024641855.1 Betaproteobacteria bacterium
GTTCCCGCCGAGCTTGCAGCAGAGTACACTGCGCCTTCACGCAACAATGAAGCCCATCCATGGGACGCCGTAATCACTACCACGTCTATGTGATTGAACTGTCGAAAGACGTTCTTTATAAAGCGAGATTCAAGAAGGCAAATCCCGATTACATTCCGGGTAAGCCCTGTGTCTATGTCGGCATGACGGGATTGGAACCTGATGTGCGCTTTGATAAACACAAGGCGGGAATTCAGTCCAATCGATACGTCAAAGAATTCGGCTTGCGCTTATTGCCGGATCTCTATGAAGTGTATAACCCGATGCCTTATGACGGGGCTTGCGACATGGAGGTGGAATTGGCGATTGGTCTGCGGGAAGAAGGATATGGGGTTTGGCAAGCTTGAACCGGATGAAAGGATGCCCATCTTTCAATGGTCAATCTGTACGTTAACAACTTAGCTAATTCAGTAGCATGGAAATGAACTTATGAAAGAAATTCTGCAATATCTCAAAACACATGGTGAGCAACTCGACTCGGAAATCGCTGTCGCAATAGGGATGTCGCTCAGCAATGTGCGCACACAATTGACCGAACTTGCGGCCAAGGGTGAGGTGATGTCGTGCCATTCAATTCGCTTTGAAAAGGGCAAGAAAATTGAAGGTATCAGCTGCCGCTTAGCTGGATATATTCCGCCCGCCGCGCCCGGCAGAAAGTCAAAGTAAGCAATCCGTTTGACTGCATGTGCGAGCGCTTCGCTATCAAGCACATAATGCGTTGGCTGGCTTGAAATAACAGGGCAACAAGTGACGGATCACGAGTTAGCGAGTTGGCGCGAGGAAAAGCAATCCGCTTACTTATACCGCATCGTGTCTGATGCGGAATCTGGTACGCCACGCCAAGTTTTGTTTTTAGAGCTCGCTTACGCCGCTGAAAAGCAAGCTGATTTGTGGGTGCAGGAAATGAAAAAGGCCGGTGTCGCTCCGCCGACCCTTTATTTACCTGACCGGCGCACACGGATCGTAGGGCGCTTAGTCCGTTGGTTTGGTCCACGACGCATCCGCGCTATCTTGGCTGCAATGAAGGTACGCGGCATGTCGCTTTACACCCAAGCGCCGGTCGGCCACGCAATCCCTACTCAACTTTCCGAGATCGGGCGGCGGCATCAAAATGCCGGTAGCAGCGGCTCGTTGCGCGCGGCCGTATTCGGCGTCAATGATGGCCTTGTTTCCAATGCCAGTTTGATTTTGGGAATAGCCGGTGCGACAAACAACCCCAGTGCAATTTTATTGGCCGGGGTTGCCGGTCTGTTGGCCGGGGCGTTTTCCATGGCGGCAGGCGAATATATTTCCATGCGCTCGCAACGTGAAATGTTTGAATATCAAATCAGCATGGAACGTGCCGAACTCGATCAATACCCGCAAGAAGAAGCCGCCGAACTCGCCTTGATTTTTGCTGCCAAGGGCATGGATACAGCGGCTGCACGCGCACTGGCGAACCAACTTATTGCTGATCCAGACCATGCGCTGAACACCTTGGCTCGAGAAGAGTTGGGTTTAAATCCGGACGATCTAGGTTCACCGAAGAGTGCGGCGTTCTCGTCGTTCATGGCGTTTGCCGCTGGCGCCATTCTGCCGTTATTGCCGTTTTTATTTACACGAGGGAACAACGCCCTTATTGCCGCCATCACCTTAACGGGCTGCGCGCTATTCGCAGTTGGCGCAGCCTTATCCTTATTCACCGGCCGCAATGCTTGGCTCGGCGGATTGCGCATGCTAGCCATCGGGAGCGCGGCTGGCGCAGGAACATTTTTGATCGGTAAGGCGCTCGGGGTCACGCTCGCTTAATCCGCACCTAACCCCGGGGGGCGTCAGACAACTTCCCCGGGTACGCGTTTTAAAACATCTAATTTTTATTTTTGGCGGCCTGAATCCGTGTACTCAGCACATTGAGCAACGCACTCGGCGAAACCTGTGACTTGAGCAGAACCGCCTCAACTTTTCGCTCGTCATCCTGCGTCATTTCAGCGCCGGATAAAATGACTACTTTAGCTTCCGGCTGTTGCGCGCGGATCTCCGGCAACAAATCCCAGCTTGAACCATCCGGCAAACTTAAATCCAAAATCACCACATCAAAGCGTTCTAACGCAATACGGTTGCGCGCCTCTCGCAATGTGGTTGCCAATTCAAAATCATAGCGACCACCGACAATAGCGCGGATTACTTGGTGCAAGTCAGAATCGTCCTCCACATGCAATACCCGCAGCCGATGATAGTTTCCTTCGGAGAGATAATTCTCTACGCTCGACAGCAAACGATATTCATCGATTGGCTTAGCCAACCACTCGATGTCACTAAATTCGCTCTGCGTAGAAAGCCGCCCTTCTTCCATCCGGGCTGAGACGACAACCACCGGCAAATTCGCGGTTTTTGCCTGCTGTCGCAGCTGGCGAATGATGTCCAAACCATTGATATCCGGCAGCATCAAATCCAGTGTCATGGCCGCATAGGATCCTTCTTGCAATGCGCGCAATGCCTCCGTGCCGGTATGCGCAACATCTACGGCATAACCCGCGCGCGCAAGCATAAGGCTGAGCAGATGCGCTATATCGGGCTCATCTTCTACGATCAAGATACGCGGCGCATCCTCCGCATGGCTTGGCAACTCTCCAGTGGCGGGCATCTGTGGCGCTATCTGCTTCAACAATGGCAATTCAAAATAGAAACTGGCGCCTTCGCCTTCGACCGAATCGAAACCGATATGCCCCCCCATGCGTTCTACCAATTCCTGTGTAATGGCCAGTCCCAAACCGGTACCGCCTTTCTGCCGGGTATCAGAAGAATCTGCTTGTGAGAACTTCTGGAAAATACGTTCACGAAACTCCGCCGGGATACCTGAGCCATGATCACGCACCGTCACGCGCACCAATGCCCCTCTTGGCTCCACGTCGATCTCAACCACACCTTCATCTGGGGAGTATTTAATGGCATTCGAGAGCAAATTGGACAATACCTGCATGAGTCGCTGACCATCTACCGAAATTTCGACATCGACCGCCATCGCCGCACGAGATAACACCAGCTTTATCTTGCGCTCGGCGCCATAGGTGCGATTGGCTTCCAGGGCTTGCTCTACTAGTGGCAACAGGGGCTGCTGCTGCAAATTGAATTGCATTTTGCCTGCGACTAACTTTTCCATGTCGAGCAAGTCATTAATCAAGAAAGCTAAACGCAAACTGTTTTTATGGGCAACCCCAATCATCTGCCGCATTTTCTCGGGTATTTCGCCCATTGCGCCGCCCGCGACCAAACCCAGCGCACCTGAAATCGACGTGAGCGGCGTGCGTAACTCATGGCTCACCGTTGACACGAACTCTCGCTTCATCAAATCAATGCGTTTACGTTCAGTAATATCGCGCACCATGCCGACATAAAAGGAGTCGCCCTGGCGGGTAATTTCGGAAATAGCCAGCTCCATCGGAAACAAATGACCATCTTTGCGTTGTCCTTCGACTTCGCGGCCAATGCCAATGATGCGCGCCACACCCGTCTCTTGATAATTACGCAGATATGCGTCATGTGCATCGCGATGAGGGTTGGGCATAAGCATTTTGATGTTGTGTCCAAGCACCTCCTCGGGCGCATATTGAAAGATACGCTCGGCTGCCGGATTAAATGAGGCAATGATGCCGTTATGGTCGATAGTGATCAGGCCATCGACCATATTATCTAGAATGGCCTGTGTATGCTGCGCCTGTTCTTTTAGCGTCGCTTCCTGCGCATATAGATGCAACGAAGTTTCATTGATGGCTAGGCCCAACTGCTCTAGCTCAACACTCCCCGAAAACACCTGCATCGACTGTCCTCGCGCCTGCGTTAGCTTACGCGCGAAATCCGCAACCTCCGAAATTGCACGCAAACTAGGGCGAAGCTGGCGCGACAAAGCAAACGCAATGAGCAACACAGCAACCAATGCAAACAACACGCTTTGTTTAATCAGCTGGAAAGCTTGGGCATTAATCGTATCCACCGCAGTCTCGATGCGCAACCAACCCAGCTGGCCATGTTCGATCGGATGCCAAATCACTAACGATGTTGCATCCAAGCCCATGGCTAACGGTGCGCCGCGCTCCTGCTCGCCATAGCGCCAGACAAACTGGGGCGCGCTGTGATGCGGCACCGGCATCGTCCCATAGTTAAAAACGGCTTCGGCAAGCTTTCCCGGTTCCCGCCGAACTTCGCTGATAACGCGCTGCTTGGGATCGATCACAACAAATGAACGCAAACCCGGATAATTCGCAGTTTGAATTAACAGTTGCTCCAGCGAGCTTTGATCGCGCACCAATAAAAAATGGGCGCTACTAAAAGCCAAGTTATTGGCAATTGCATTCAACCTTTGTTCAGCCGCACGATGTTGCTGTTGAATCAACTCGGTAACGGTATAGACCATCAGCGCTACGATGCCCAGCACCACCATGGATGATGTTAACAAAGTCACCTGAGCAATAAAGCGCCTTGGCCACAAACCGGTAATCCACGTTTTCAAATTAATTTCTCACGACATGATGACGTTATTGTCCCGCACGAACGGCATAGCGTTCCAGCTTAAAGCTAATCAATGGCGCATAGTCGCGCTGAAAATCAGCTACAACGGGATCCGTCATCTGTATTGCCGCCAATAGCTTACGATCCATGGGGTCTGTTTGCATTGCCAGCAAACTCTCTACAATTTTCTGACTGGCAGCGAATGATACCCGTGGATGTGCCGCTAAAGGATGTGGGGCCAGCTCGGGGGTGCTATACAAAATATGCAATTGTGCACGGACAGATTCTGGTTCTTTGGCCAATGTCTTGCGCACTCCGCCACCAGCAGCAGCATCGCCGCGCAAGACCTGTCGAAATACATTTTGATGATTGCCCACATAATCTGGGACGATCTTCAGCCCTTCCTTCTCGGCGAGCAGTGCCCGCAAATATAACGAGGCCCCTAACGCATTTGGCGCTGGAAAAGCCAAAGTTTTATGATTCAAATCCGTAAGCTTTTTGATCGGCCCATCGCGCCGTACAATCAAAATACCGGAAAGTGTTGCGCTATCACGGATCAACGGCCGATAACCGTGTTCCTGCTTCGCAAGCACCATGTGATACGGATTTAAAAAAACCAAATCCGGGATACCTTGTGCCAAATCGGTTTCAAAGCGAGCAATTTGGTCATAGACGCGGAGCTGAAAGTGCTTACCTGTCAGCTGCGCAAGACGCGTCAGCAAAGGCGTCCAATCACGATTGATCTGCGTCGGTGCGAATTGCGGCACCACTGCAACGATGAAGGTTTCACTGGCACGACTTGGGGTGCTGACTAATAGCGCCATGCTCAAAATGAACCCTAACAGCACGCGCGTCAATTTAACCATGATTGAGAGTTCCATTTGGTATTTGGGGCAGGGTTGGCATTAATCAATATCGACCGAAATTAACGCAAACTTAAACCCAAGACAATGCGAATAACTCGAATAAAAACAGGGTTGCGAGGAGGGGAATAAGCCTTAACACTGCTCCCACGGTAGGCCATCGAAACGCCAGCCGTTCAGCGCTCCACGCTGGTGATAATCGTCCAGCTCACCCTCGAAGCCATGCAGCACGTTGTATATGTTTGTGAACCCCGCGTTTTCCAAAGCCTGCCCGGCCTCTCGCGAACGGTTGCCGCTGCGACAAATCAAGATCACCGGCCGATCATGTGATGCCGCCATGCGCACCTGACCCACAAAATGCGGGTTCAAGGCCCAATCGATACCGTCGTACCAGGCCACGAGAATGGCGCCGACTGGGTGGCCGACGAATAAAAACTCAAACTCGGATCGACAATCGATCAGTACCGCATCTTTATGCTGCTGGAGGAAGTCGTGCGCTTCTTTGGGTTCGAGATGTTTCATGTGCTCAGTATAGGCAATCGAGGGGATGTCGCAAAGACAACTTCTTCACCGCAAAGGACGCGAAGCTACGCAAAGGAACTCCTAATTGCTTTACTTCGTGTACCTTCGCGTCCTTTGCGTTTCAAGCATTTGACCTTCCCGCAAACCAGCAACACCCTACCCCTGTGTTATCATAAGCCCCTTTTTCCACACGTTTTTTAGGCTTTTCCATGCCCCGCGACTGCACCTCACAACTTAAGCAACTGCTCAATGAGCGCATCCTGATTCTGGATGGTGCGATGGGCACCATGATCCAAACCTATAAGTTGCAGGAGGCGGATTATCGCGGCGAGCGCTTCGCGGATTGGCACATTGACCTCAAAGGCAATAACGATCTGCTGGTTTTGACGAAGCCCGAAGTCATTCGAGCGATTCACGCCGCGTATCTGGCGGCTGGCGCGGACATCATTGAGACCAATACATTTAACTCGACGTCGGTTGCGATGGCCGATTACCAGATGCAGCCACTGGCGCATGAATTGAACGTGGCGGCGGCGCGCTTGGCACGTGAAGTCGCGGACGAATTCGAAGCCAAGAATCCGGCCAAGCCACGCTTTGTGGCCGGTGTGTTGGGGCCAACCAGCCGTACCGCCACGATTTCACCCGAGGTCAACGATCCGAGCTTTCGCAACATCACGTTCGACCAATTAGTCACGGCTTATACCGAAGCAACCGACGGCTTGGTGCAAGGTGGTGCGGACATCATTCTGGTCGAGACTATTTTCGACACGCTGAATGCCAAGGCTGCGCTATTCGCAGTGGAACAGTATTTTGATCGGCACGGCTTTCGATTGCCGATTATGATTTCCGGCACCATTGCCGATGAATCCGGACGCACGCTGACCGGGCAAACGGCTGAAGCATTCTGGAATTCCGTACGTCACGCGGAGCCGTTGTCCATCGGCTTCAACTGTGCGTTGGGCGCGGATAAATTACGCCAATACGTAGAAGAATTAGCGCACAAATCGGGCGTATTCATCTCGTCCCATCCCAATGCAGGCCTGCCGAATCCTTTATCGGAGACAGGCTACGACGAAACGCCCGAACACATCGCGGCAGAAATTCGCGGCTGGGCAAAAGACGGCATTCTCAATGTGGTCGGTGGTTGCTGCGGCACCACACCGCCGCACATCCAAGCGATTGCCGGGGCGATGCAGGGCCTAACGCCGCATCAGATTTCTGAGATTCCACACCAGATGCGCTTGTCCGGTTTAGAAGCACTGAACATCGGTGAAGACTCGCTCTTCGTCAACGTCGGCGAACGCACCAATGTCACCGGCTCCAAAATGTTCGCGCGCTTGATCTTGAACGGCGATTACGACCAAGCGCTGGCGGTGGCACGCACCCAGGTAGAAGCTGGCGCGCAGATCATCGACGTCAATATGGACGAAGCGATGTTGGATTCGGAAGCGGCAATGGTGAAGTTTCTGAACTTGATCGCCTCCGAACCCGATATCTGCAAAGTTCCAGTGATGATCGACTCCAGCAAATGGAGCGTGATTGAAGCGGGCCTCAAATGCATCCAGGGCAAAGGCATCGTCAACTCGATTTCGATGAAGGAAGGCGAAGCCGAGTTTATCGAGCGCGCCAAGCTATGCCGTCGCTACGGTGCGGCTGCCGTAGTCATGGCCTTCGATGAAACCGGCCAGGCCGACACTTACCAGCGCAAGATCGATATTTGCGCGCGTTCTTACAAGCTACTGACCGAACAAGTCGGCTTTCCGCCGGAAGATATTATTTTCGATCCGAATATTTTCGCGGTTGCCACCGGCATCGAAGAGCACAACAACTACGCGATGGACTTCATCGAGGCCACGCGTTGGATCAAGCAAAACTTACCGCATGCCAAGGTCAGCGGCGGCGTATCCAATGTCTCGTTCTCGTTCCGTGGTAATGACCCGGTGCGGGAAGCGATTCACACCGCTTTTCTCTACCATGCGATCAAAGCCGGGATGGACATGGGCATCGTCAACGCCGGGCAATTGGGCGTGTATGCAGAAATCCCCAAAGATTTATTGGAGCGCGTGGAAGACGTGCTGCTCAATCGTCGTCCCGATGCGACCGAGCGTTTAGTCGAGTTTGCCGAGAGCTTCAAGGGGCAAACCAAAGAGCAGGTGGAAGACCTGGCCTGGCGTGATGCGTCCGTCGGCGCGCGCCTCACGCATGCCTTGGTGCGTGGTATCACGACGTACATCGTTGAGGACACGGAAGAAGCGCGGCTATCCGTCGAACGCCCGATTCACGTCATCGAAGGCCCATTGATGGACGGCATGAATGTGGTGGGCGATTTATTCGGCGAAGGCAAAATGTTTTTGCCGCAGGTGGTGAAATCCGCACGCGTAATGAAACAAGCCGTGGCGCATCTGGTGCCTTACATCGAAGAAGAAAAAACCCGCAGCGGCGAAGCCATCGAAGCCAAAGGAAAAATTATCATGGCCACGGTGAAAGGCGATGTGCACGACATCGGCAAAAACATCGTTGGCGTGGTGTTGCAGTGCAACAATTACGACGTGGTCGACCTCGGCGTGATGGTGCCCGCCGCCAAGATTTTGCAAACAGCGATTGATGAGAAAGCGGACATTATTGGCCTCTCGGGCTTGATCACGCCTTCGCTGGAAGAGATGGCGCATGTGGCGAAGGAAATGGAGCGCCAAGGTTTCAAGATTCCACTATTGATCGGCGGCGCCACCACTTCGCTCGCGCATACCGCGGTAAAAATTGAGCCCAACTATAGCGGTGTCACGATGCATGTGAAAGATGCCTCGCGTGCCGTCGGTGTGTGCACCAGCCTACTCTCGCCAGAGCTACGCGACGACTATGCGCGCAAAGTGCGTGAGGAATATGCGCTCGTTCGCGAACGCCACAACAATAAACAATCCAAGATCAAGCAACTCAGCTTAGCGCAAGCGCGCGCCAATGCACTAAAAACCAACTGGCTACCCTCCCCCGTGAACGGGGGAGGGGCTGGGGGAGAGGGCTACCTCCCACCGAAACCCAACTTCTTGGGCGTTAAAGCCTTGCGTGAATATCCGCTGGAAGACATTGCTCAGCGCATTGATTGGACGCCGTTTTTCGCCGCCTGGGAATTACATGGCAAGTTTCCGAAAATTCTGCAAGATGAAGTGGTCGGCGTCGAAGCCACTAAGCTGTATCAAGACGCGCAAGGTATGTTGGCCGGCATCATCGCGCAAAAGTGGCTCACAGCGAATGGCGTGATCGGCTTGTTCCCGGCGAACCGTGTGGATGACGATATTGAAATCTACACCGATGAATCGCGTAGCCAGATTGCGATGACTTATCACAGCCTGCGCCAACAATCGGAAAAGCCCCTCGGCCGACCCAATCTCGCGCTGGCCGATTTCATCGCGCCCAAAGATTCCGGCGTAAAGGATTACATCGGCGGCTTTGCGGTCACGGCTGGTATCAACATCGATGCGCGCGTAGCGGAGTACGAAAAAAATCACGACGACTACAATGCCATTCTATTGAAAGCATTGGCCGACCGCTTGGCCGAAGCCTTTGCCGAATTGCTACACGAACGCGTGCGGCGTGAATTCTGGGGCTACGCTGCGGATGAGACACTAAGCAACGAAGACATGATCGCCGAAAAATATCGCGGCATCCGCCCTGCACCGGGCTATCCTGCCTGCCCCGAGCACAGCGAAAAAGGCCCACTGTTTGAATTGCTACACGCCCCGGAGAATGCCGGCATCACCCTCACCGACAGCTTCGCCATGCTGCCCACCGCAGCGGTATCGGGATTCTATTTCGCGCATCCCGAATCCAGCTATTTTGCCGTCGGCAAAATCGGGCATGATCAGTTGGAAGATTATGCGCAGCGCAAAGGCTGGGATATAGAAACTGCGGAGCGCTGGTTGGCGCCGAATTTAGGATAAGCGCTGGGTGCGCAAACGCGCTACGACGCTTTTTTATTCGCCTCTGCGCTACGGATATAATTCTCCAACATCTTCTGCGTCACGGGCCCTGCACGGTAGGTCACCAACTTTCCCTCACGATTGAAGATCAGCGTGATCGGTGTGCCGCCAAGCACGCCGACGCCGATTTTCTCGGTAATGCCGCCATCCGTTAACAGAATGGGGAAGCCGATCAAATTGTTCTCCACGAACGCTTTGACTTTGGCTTTATTGGCATATTCGAAGCTGGGAAAATCAATCGCGGCACCGACGACGATTGCTGTTT
Source organism: Betaproteobacteria bacterium (assembly GCA_024641855.1). Taxonomy (GTDB): domain Bacteria; phylum Pseudomonadota; class Gammaproteobacteria; order Burkholderiales; family Thiobacteraceae; genus RBG-16-58-11. Next base: position 10,149 of record JAHECG010000051.1, read on the forward strand.
TATCGCGATTGGCATCGTGGAAAAATTGCAACTCGGGCATTTCTGCAGCGCAAGGCGGACAACCCGGCGCCCAGATGTTGAAGATGACCCATTTACCTTTTCCGATGTACTCGTTCAGGTGATGCGGCTTACCATCGAGCCCTGCCAAGGTCACATCGGGGCTGGCTGCGCGGGCAGCAAAAGATATGGCAAACAACATTACAACCAATAACAATTCGAGTGCGTGATGGGTTCTGCGACGACTGAACATGCAAGAGTCTCCTAGTGAAGGGGCCAAGCTGGCAAACTCCGCTATTATCGCGTCATACGCCTATGCCTGACAAATCTGGTTGTGTTTTGCCTGCTTGCGTAGAATGTACGCATTGCACTTCTTGATAACCCCACACACCAAAACTTGGCTATGCGCGCCCCACGACCTTCCGCCTTATTATTCACCACGCCGGGTTGCCCACATTGCCCTGGCGTCAAAGCCGGGCTACATACACTGCTGCAAGAAGGTGCGATTGCCGCATTAGACGTGGTAGACGCTTCCATTGAAACAGCTCGCGCGCAAACACTCGGCATTCAAAGCGTGCCTTGGCTGATGCTGGGGCCATTACAGTTCGATGGCGTATTAAGCTTGGGGGAGTTGCGCACTTGGGCCGAACGCGCACGCAGCGCCGATGGTATCAAAACCTATTTTTACGAAATGCTGAAATCGGGTAAACGTTCGAAAGTCGAACAGTTGATACACAAACAACCGGAGCATTCAGCATTGCTTGGCGATTTGTTGCTCGACCCCGAAGCCAGTATGGCGGTGCGCATCGGCATCGGCGCGGTGCTGGAAGAATTGCAGGGTAGCGGTTTACTCGATGCGCTGGTACCGAAACTCGCACAAATTCTCCAAGATCATGAACCACGCAATCGCGCCGACGCGGCTCATTACCTGGCCCTAATTGCAAATTCAGAAGCGTTGGCTGTTTTAAAAAAATGCGTTGACGATACAGACTCAGCAGTGCGTGAAATTGCGCTAGAGGCTTTAAACTGATCGTTGTATCAAGCCGATTTTACGCTGTGCCAGAAATCCTGGTCAGGACACATTGAAGGCACCCCGATGGCCCAGGGCGACTCAGTCAACCAACGCGCCAAACTTTCTGCGGGTTGTGGCTTGCTCATAAAATACCCTTGCGAAGCATCGCAGCCAAGCACAGTAAGTATTTCCCAGGTGTCTTTATTTTCAACGCCCTCGGCAGTCACTTTGAGTCCGAGATTGTGCGCCAAATCGATGGTTGAACGTACAATCACAGCATCATTGTCGTCGTTTACCATATTCATCACGAATGATTTGTCGATTTTCAACTCATCCACCGGCAACTGCTTGAGGTAGGCTAGCGAAGAATAGCCGGTGCCGAAATCATCAATAGCCAAGCTGATACCGGCGGCGTCTAGTCGGCGCAAGTTGCGAATACCATCGCTCGGACTCGACATCACCGCGCCTTCAGTAATTTCCAGTACCAAATATTGCGGAGGGATGCGCGCATTCTGCATTAACGAAATAATGTGATCGATCAACTCCACGTCATGCAGGTTACAGGCCGACAAATTAACCGCCATGCTGAGATGATGTCCTTGGGCATGAAAATCGGACAGCTGCTGCAAAGCCGTTTTAAGCACCCAACGCGTCAATGCGCCAATCAAACCAGCTTGTTCGGCCATCGGGATGAATTGATCCGGCGGCATGAAACCACGCTGCGGGTGCATCCAACGCACCAATGCCTCGAACCCCATCACGCGGTGTAGCTGATGATCAATTTTGGGCTGATAATATAATGTAAGTTGATTATCGTTGATTGCTTCGCGTAATTCACTTTTCAAAGAAAGATCGTCGCGCGATATCTTTTCCTGTTCCGGCGCATACATCGTAAAGCCCCCACCGCTCCGTTTAGCCACATACATCGCAATGTCTGCTTCACGCAACAGAGCGCTCGGTGTTTGTCCATGACCGGGGAAATACGTAATACCCAAGCTGGCGCTAATGTCGACGCTCTGTTGATCCAGATGGAAAGGTCGCTCCAATGCGGTAATCAACTTTTCGGCAATATGCGTCACTTCTTCCTGCGTCAGGCCATTGAGCATGACCACGAACTCATCGCCACCAAGCCGCGCTACGAGATCGTCTGGACGCACCGTTTCCATCAAACGCCGTCCCACTTCTTTTAACAACACATCGCCAAACTCGTGTCCTAGCGTATCGTTGACCTCTTTAAAACGATCCAGATCCATCAGAATTACAGTGAATGCGGATTTGGCACGCCCTGATCCGCTGATTTTTTGCCCCAAATTTTCCAATAACATTAAGCGATTCGGTAGGCCCGTTAGCGAGTCGTACATGGCTTGCGCCGCCAGTTGACGACCCTGGATATTCACGAGTCGACTAACAATGCGCGTAATAACGATCCCCAACACCAACATGCTGCCACTTAACAACATCATCATGGTCGTGGCTTGGGTATATGAAGCGTCCGCATGTTGTAACGCTGCATTGGCTTGCGCTTGCTGCAACTGAATAAAGGCTTGAGCCTGTTCACCGATCAATCGTTGTTTCGGCATAGCCTCGGTGCGCAACTTATCCAACATGGCTTCCTGTTGACCACTCAACGCCAACTCCATGACCTGCTCCAACTCTGGTCGAGCAGCTTTGGTCAGTTCCCGCATATTCACCAAGATGGTTTTTTCTGCTTCGGACAACGGCATTTGTTCAATGGCATCGCGGGCGCGCACATAAGCGGCGCCATACTCATCGAAATGCAGCCTTTCTTCGTCTTTTTCGAAATCGTCCTTGATCACCGATACAGCATGCATGCTGATTGCACGTTGCGCTAATGCCGCTTGGATATTATTAGCGAGATGCGTTTTTACATTTTGAATTTCGATAATCGTATGCAAACGATTATTGGCTTTGGCGATAAAACTCAGACCAACAGCGGTTAGTGCCACCATTAAACTGAGCACGACAAAAAAACCAACCACAATTGGCTTGCCGATTTTAGTTTCTGACGTTAAGAGTTGTTTCGGTGGCATCCGCGAAGCATCCAACTTTTAGGCGATTTATAAATATCTTTAAATATATCGGCTACTTAACCCTTTTCTTTAACCCTTTTGACGCTAGGTCAAATCAAGTTAGCCACATATAATCAATATCCTACACCCATCCTGCGGCCTGCCGCGAACAAAGTAAATTTGGGTCGCCATAAGTGCGCGGTGTACCATGCAGCAGGTTTAATCTGGGTGCCCCCATGCTGAGCAAAGTCATCCTCTTGCCTTCGCGCGATAATTTCGAAATCAATGCCACCGACACCTTGCTGGAAGCCGCCTTACGCGCTGGTCTGGCGATTAATTATGGTTGCAGCAATGGTAATTGTGGCTTGTGCAAGGCACGAGTTATTTCGGGCACGACGGAGAAAATTCGCCAGCAGGATTTTGTCTTGTCTGATGCCGAAAAAAATCAAGGCTACCTCCTACTGTGCGCCCACACCGCAACCAGCGATATGGAAATCGAGGCCGATATTGCTAATCGTCCTGCAGACATCCAGTTCCAAGAAATCCAAGCGCGCGTTAAAACCATTCAACCGCTGACCGACAAGGTGTGGTTGCTGCATCTGCAAACACCGCGCACTAATCGCTTGCGCTTTTTAGCCGGACAAAGCGTAGCGCTCGGCATCGATGACGACAGCGGCAGTTATGCCATTGCCAGCTGCCCCTGCGACGATCGCAATTTACAATTTCATATTCGCAATATTCCCGAGAACACTTTTGCACAGCGTATTTTTAACGGCTTACGGGCTAGCGAGACGATCAATGTATATGGGCCTGCCGGTGAATTCGTGCTACCCCCAGCACCATTACGACCTTTGCTCATGCTCGCGTGCAATAGCGGATTTGCCCCGATCAAAAGTCTAATCGAACATGCTTTTTCACTGGATATTACCGAGGCCATTCACCTATATTGGTTAGCCACCGTGGAAGGCGGACACTATATGGCCAACTGGTGCCGCTCCTGGTCAGACGCGCTGGATAATTTCCACTACCACGAATTATCTGCCGCCTCGTTGCAAGACCCTAATCCAGAGCTGGTGTTGGCGCAAATCACGAACGATCATCTCGACTTGACCCAATTCGATATTTTCATTTCCGGCCCAACGCGCTTTGTCAGCACGGCGCGTGAGGCCTTATTGCAACGCGGCGTGCTAGCGCCGCAATTATCCAGCGCGGTGATTTGACCCCATGAATTTACTCCTCTATTGCCGCCCCGGTTTTGAGAAAGAATGCACGACTGAAATCGTCGAACGATGTGCCGATTTTGGCGTATCCGGCTACGCCAAGACCAAACCAGACTCAGGCTATGTGCTGTTTGTGCCGCACGAACCAGCGTTGTGCAAAGCCTTGGGGAAACGCTTGCGTTTCGAAGATTTAGTGTTTGCGCGACAACTGATTTTCGATGTGCAACTCATCGAAGACTTGCCGCTGAATGATCGCGTAACACCGCTCATTGCGGCATTACGTGCACTCGATATATCATTTTCCGACGTATGGCTTGAGACCGCCGACACCAATGAAGCGAAGGAATTGTCTGCATTTTTCCGGCGTTTTTCTCCGCCTTTAAAACATGGATTGAAACAGGCAGGACTGCTTGAAGAAAACGCTTATCGGCCACGTTTACATCTATTCTGGTTGAACTCCAGCACGGTCTATCTCGGCCTCACTTATCCCGGAAATTCTTCGCCGTGGCCCATGGGGATTCCACGCCTGAAATTGGCGCGGGGCGCGCCCAGCCGCTCCTCACTCAAGCTGTCGGAAGCATTCTTGGCTTTTTTAAGCGCAGATGAAGAAGAAAGCTGGCTACATGACGGTCTGAGCGCGGTCGATCTCGGTGCCGCGCCCGGTGGCTGGACTTGGCAATTGGTGCAGCGCGGGCTGAACGTCGCTGCGGTCGATAACGGTGCGATCGATCATAAGTTGCTGGCCTCCAACTTAGTGGAGCACGTGCGCGAGGATGGTTTTCACTACTGGCCCAAACGCAGCGTGGAATGGTTGGTTTGCGACATGGTTGAAAAACCTGCGCGCATCGCTCAGCTGGTTGCGAAGTGGGTCGCGGCCGGCAAATGTCAGCATGCTATTTTTAATTTAAAACTGCCGATGAAAAAACGCTGGGATGAAATCAATCATTGTCGCGCGATTATCGACGCGGCTTTAGGCGACAAAAATTATCAGCTTCGCCTCAAGCATTTGTACCATGATCGTGAAGAGGTGACCGGCCTGCTTCAGCTCGATCATCATCAATAGCCTCCGCTGACTGCGCTATACTTAATTTTCGACCACTCTCAGGGAGATACTCTCATGCGCCATTTACGACAACAGCTAGCCCTTTTCTTATTGTGTTGTGCAGCCAGCATCACGCTTCATGCTGCGTCAATTACCAGCCTCATTATCAGCCCTACCACCGTGCGCGTTGGCGAGCCCGTCACCATTACCATTAACGGCAATGGCGAAAATCCGAATTGCGGCATCCGACTGCAATTTAGCGACGCCATTCCGACCGAGTCATTTTCGCTTGATGAACGTGGCGGGACGCTACCCTTGATATTAAGCCGTACTTTCAACAAAGCCGGCACGTTTAAAATTGCCGCCTTGGGACGCAAGGCCGGGCCCCTCACCTTTGGTTGCGACGGCGACGCCGAAGCAGTATTGCATGTCGTCCCCACAAACGCCCGTCTACCGGTTGCAGCGTCCACGCCTGCACCAGCACTCGGCGCGCAATGCCCATCTGGTTGGGAAATGATCTCCGGACAGCGTGACCCAAGCAATGGCTTTACCTGCGCGCCCCTACGTCCTGCCTCACGCATCGAGTGCGGACGCGGTTTATCCTACTTTGAAAATGATGGCTTGATTGGCTGCAAGAAACGGCGTTAAACCGCAACGCCTGGAGCATGGCTTAGACCATGCTCTTTTTTTATTTAAGGACTATCGGCCTGCGGCGTTTCCCCGCTCGGTGCTGAAATTGCAAACAGCATCGCTTCTTCCAACGCGTCTTTTGCTTCCTTGTGCCAAGGCTCTAACTCCAGCGTTTTAGTAAAGGCACGAGCGGCATCGGCAAAGCGCCGCAACATCATGTAGGCCATTCCCAATTGGAAATACAGTTCCGCATTGCCTGGAGATAGACCAATCGCCTCGTTATAGCAGTGCACCGCGACATCGGCGCTCCCAATTTGATAGCAAATCAGGCCCAAATTAACCCAAGAAGCGAAGAAATCCGGATTTAGAGTAATCGCACGTTGGTAGCAGACGGCTGCCGTGGTGGTATCCCCGAGACTTTGGTAAGCGACGCCCATGCCGTATTGCGCCGACGCACTGAGCGGTTCAGCACTAGCAACGATCTTGAAATGCTCAATCGCCAGCTCAAATTGCTCTTCTTGATTGAGCAGCATCCCTAAATTGTTATGTGCTTCAGGAAAGCGTGGGCGAATTTCGATGGCGCTGCGGTAATTTCTAGCCGCAGCTTCATAGGCCTCAAGTGCCGCATTGGCGCGTGCCAAGTTGTAGTAAGCAATGGCGGTGCGTTTATCCTGCGTAATTTTCGCGGCCAACAATAAATCCAGCGCGGCTTGAAAACATTCCTGCGCCTGCTTGTGCTCACCCCGCTGCATCAAGGTATTGCCCGTATCGGTCAATACCGACACGGAATGGGCATTTTGCTGGTTTAGGCGCAACACGGCTTGGGCAGAGCGGGACTTATTCTTCATTCCTCCTTTTACGGCCTGATTTCCTAAATATTTAGCCCGACTTGAATTTGCGTCAAATGCGCCCATCCTATTGTTAACAGCACGAAAATTGTCCCCCAATTAACGCAGAGGTTTAGCCATGGTTATGCATATCGTTTTTAGTAGCCCTTATTACCAGGTATTAGAGTATCCGGAGTTAGACGCCATTGAATTGGTCGATAATGTGCGTGCTACCGGAACGCTCATACAAGGCGTCGTGGCCGCTGGTTTTCGCGCCTCATTGCAGGATTTATCGACACAGCAACCCACTGCAGAGGATGTGGATGACTTAATTGGCCACTATGAAGCCTTAATGCACCAGCCGCAGCTGCAGCACTAAAGCTCCCGACATCTCCCATTCCATTCGGACGCGCAAGCACGACACCCCGTACCCAACTCCGCGTTTTCCCTTGACGGCAACAGGCTGCCCAGTGCTATGATTCGGTTCGAATTTTATTTTTCTTGGCGCAGTTCAAGTTTGGGGCCACATGAAACTGGAATATAACTACCGGGTTGGGACGCAGGGCATAGAATTTTCGATGATCGATGGTCTCGACGATGAGATGGAGTTCGACGGTACGCCGGAACAAAAACTGAAGATCCAACGCTATGTCATGCTTGCGTGGCAGGATGCGATCAATAAGTCTTCCAAAGGCCCGGACGAAATTCGAACCTTACTGGAAACCAGCGAAGGGCAATTGCTGCTGCAAAATCGCGCACGTGAATATTTGGCCGAAATCCTGGCTGATTTCCCTCCGGATCTGAATCGCCGCAAAACAACAGACCGACGCGATCACAGTGCTCGTCCGCGCGAAAAACTTAGCGACCGGCGCTTCTCAAACAAAGGGCCAAACAGTTAAAAACCTGTCTGGCTTAACTGTAAAAACCAATCCTGGTTTTACGTTTCGCCAGCCGCTCCAGATTTAAGTCCTTCAGCGCGAGATAGTTACGCCCCTCAATTTTGGCATTGCCAAAAGCATCCAACAAAATCTTGCGCATGTCGCGCGGTGGCATATCTGCCAGCTTTTCCAATACCTCATCATCCAATAATTCCAGGTCGAATCCCCAATTGTGCGCAGCCAAAATTTCCCCATACAAAGCACGCACAATGCGCCGCGCACCGTCCTGATCCGGGCGCTCGATGGCATACACGTTCATGCGGTTGAGGATCGGCTCAGGAATCGCACTTTCGTCATTGGCCGTCGCCACCCATAGAATATGACTGGCGTTCACCGCCACTTCAATGAATTCATCTTTGAAGTGCAACGCCGTGTCCTGCTCCAGCAAGGTATAGAGCGCGCCCATCGGGTCGTAACGCGCATCGCCACCGGCTTTATCGACCTCGTCCAGCGTGATCAGCGGATTGGCGAATTCGCCCTCCACCAGGGATTGCGCCACCTTGCCCGGTTTAGCGTTTTGCCATTGCGAAGACGCGCCGGACAGAATCCATCCGGCGGTGAGCGAACTCATCGACACAAACTCAAATCCGGTGCCAAGCACTTTTGCCAAGCACTTGGCAAAATGCGTTTTGCCCACACCGGGTTCGCCCAACAATAAAATCGGTATGAACTGCACCGGTTCGTTGCCGGAAATCGCCAGGGCGGTATGTTTGCGAATATCGTCAATCACGGGCTTGAAATTGGGGCAGGCATCGTGCAAGGCATCAAAGCCATCGGTCGAAGAGGGCCGAATTAAATAGCGCTCACCGCCCCGTTCGCGCATTTTTTCGTACAGGCTGCGCAGCGGCTCATTCTGGTTCGGCGCCGCCCCTTCCAGGGCACGGTCAACGTCAGCAACGCTATAGATCGCTTTGCTGTTGGCCAGCGGAATATGATAAGGCGTATTCATCGGCACCTCCTGCAATCGGCTCTTAAATAGATTAGCGGCGGCACACTCTGCTAACTTAAGCGCGAAGGCGATATAATGCGATTCAAATAAGCCTTTTTGATAAGCTACAACACGTGCATTCTCCCGACCTCACATCTGTTGGTATTGTTGCGCCGCAGACCGCGCGCTTCGAGCAGCCTATTACGCTGCGCAGCGGCACGACGCTACCGCACTACGAGTTGGTGTATGAAACCTATGGCCAACTCAACGCCGACAACAACAATGCGGTGCTAGTCTGCCATGCGCTGTCCGGCACGCATCACGTCGCCGGCTATTACAGCGAGCAAGACAAGTATCCCGGCTGGTGGGACAACATGATCGGCCCCGGAAAACCAATCGATACCGATCGTTTTTTCGTCATCGGCGTCAACAATCTGGGCGGCTGCCACGGTTCAACCGGGCCTTCCAGCATCAATCCGGCAACGGGTGAACCCTATGGCGCATCTTTTCCGGTGGTCACCGTCGATGACTGGGTGGAAACGCAAGCGCGGCTCGCCGATCAACTCGGCATTCAACAGTTCGCCGCCGTCGTGGGTGGCAGTTTAGGCGGCATGCAGGTGTTGCAATGGAGCATCACCTACCCGGAGCGTTTACGTCACGCCCTGGTAATCGCCGCCGCCCCGAAACTAACGGCACAAAACATCGCGTTTAACGATGTGGCGCGGCAGGCTATTCTCACCGATCCGGATTTCCACGGCGGTAATTATTACGCCCACGGCGTGACGCCCAAACGTGGCTTGCGCCTGGCGCGTATGCTGGGGCATATCACCTATCTTTCCGACGATGCGATGGGTAAAAAATTTGGCCGTCTGCTGCGCGCTGACGCATTTCAGTTCAACTATGAAGTCGAATTTGAAATCGAATCTTATCTGCGCTACCAAGGCGATAAATTCGCCGAAAGTTTTGATGCCAACACTTACTTGCTGATGACCAAAGCGCTGGATTATTTCGACCCCACGCATCATCAAGAAGATGGCTCGTTATCGCTGGCACTCAAGCCCGCCAGCGCCAAATTTCTAGTGATTGCGTTCACCACCGATTGGCGTTTCGCACCGGATCGCTCGCGCGAAATCGTCAAAGCACTGCTGGATAACGAACGCGATGTCGCCTATGCCGAAATCACTTCCAGTCATGGCCACGACGCATTCTTGATGGTAGACCCGCATTACCATGGCATGGTGCGCGCCTATATGAACCGCGTAGCGTTGGAGGGTGTGCAATGAACGCAACGCCAGCCTTACAGAATGGCTCACGCTCCGATTTTGAAACCATTGCACATTGGATTCCATCTAGCGCCAAAGTACTGGACCTCGGCTGTGGCGACGGCAGCTTGCTGCGCTATCTGAAAGAAACACGTGGCGCCAAAGGCTATGGCGTGGAAATTTCCGACGAGAAAATTTTGGCTTGCATCCAAAACGGCGTGAACGTCATCCAGACCGACTTGGAAAGCGGGCTTTCTGGGTTTGAATCACACTCTTTCGATTTCGTCGTGTTATCGCAAACTCTGCAAGCGATGAAGAACACCGAAGCTATCGTGCGCGAAATGCTGCGCGTTGGACGCCAAGCTATCGTCACCTTCCCCAACTTCGGCTACTGGCAACATCGGCTGCAAGTGTTCGGCGGCCATATGCCGATCTCGTCCGACTTGCCGTATCAGTGGTATGACACGCCCAACATCCACTTATGCACGCTCAAGGATTTCGAGACTTTCTGCGCCACCCATGGCGTGCGTATTCTTGAGCGCATCGTCATGCATCGCGGCGAAGCCGTGAATACGTTGCCCAATTTGCTAGGCAGTTTGGCGGTGTATCGGCTGGAGCGGCTGGAGTAGCCCTAGCGTTTCTGGCTGCGCATGGCCAACCACACCAATAGCAGCACCGGCACGCCGAGCATCGCCGTCCCCGTAAAAAAATTAGCCCAGCCATAGGCATCGACAAATTCACCCGAAAATCCAGCGATGAATTTTGGCAATAACAGCATGACTGAAGTGAACAAGGCATACTGCGTGGCGGAATAAGCTTGGTTGGTGAGGCTAGAGAGATAAGCCACAAACGCACTGGAGGCGATGCCGCCCGCTAAATTATCGGCCGAAATAGTGAACACCAGCGCACCGACATCATGCCCATGTCCGGCCAACCAAACGAATAATAAATTCGTCGCAGCGGATAACACCGCGCCCAGCATCAAGGTGCGCATCATGCCGATGCGAATGATCAGCAAGCCACCCAGTCCAGCCCCGGCGATAGTCATCACCACACCATAGACTTTTGACACCGTGGCCACTTCATCCTTAGTGAACCCCATCTCTTGATAAAACGGGTTGCTCATCACGCCCATCACCACATCGGATATGCGATACACGGCGATCAATGCCAGAATCAAAGCCGCCTGCCATTTGAAACGTCGAATGAAATCGATGAAGGGTGACAGCACGGCCGCATGGAGCCAAGTTGCAACGTCCAGCAAGGTTCCTGTCAAGCCAAGCGCCGCGAATTTTTCCCTGGCATGCGCTTCATTATCAGCGGTCAGCTTGGAAATTTTTCTTTCCGGCTCGCGAATCATCAGCGTGGTGAAAATACCAACACACATCAGACCTGCCATCACAGCGTAAGCAACCTGCCATTGATGGAAATCATAATGCGCGCCGCTTGATGCGACACTCGCCGCAATCCACAGCGCACCGGCACCGGCGGTGATCATCGCAATGCGATAGCCGGCCTGATAAGTTGCCGCCATAGCGCCCTGCATTTCGATTTCCACCGCTTCGATCCGATAGGCATCCAGCGCAATATCTTGCGTAGCCGAAGCAAAGGCCACGGCCAGCGCAAAAAACACGGTATGCGTTAGATTCAGCGCCGGGTCGTTATTTGCCATGCCGAGCAAGGCGGCAGCGATGCACACTTGCGACAATAACAACCAAGCGCGACGCCGCCCCAAGCGCGCCGTGAGAATCGGCAGATTCAAGCGATCCACCAACGGCGACCATAAAAACTTCACCCCGTAGGCCAAGCCGACCCAACTCAAATGGCCGATAGTGGCGCGCGCGATTCCCGCCTCCGACAGCCAAAATGACAGTGTGCCCAACACTAACAGCAACGGCAGTCCGGCAGAGAAACCGAGGAACAGCATGCCAATCACGCGCGGATGCGAGTAAGCCTTGAAGGCCGTCTGCCAGTTGGTCGCGGCATTGCTCATGCGTTGTTACCCGTCTGCGGTACCACTTGAAACTCGACGCCACTGGCTTTTGCCACTCGATTGCGCCCGGCACTCTTGGCCGCGTATAGCGCTTTATCGGCAGCGGCCAACAAATCCTCCAACCGCTTCTGCGGCTCGATACTGGCCACACCAAAGCTGGCAGTCAGCCGCAATTTTCGATGCGCATCGCTAATCACAATCTCCGCGATCATCGCGCGCAAACGTTCGGCCAACAAACAAGCTTCGTCGAGTTTGGTTTCGGGAAGCAACAAGGCGAACTCCTCGCCTCCCCAGCGTGCGGCCACATCTCCGCCGCGCGCCGACTGAGATAGGACGCGCGCGATTTTAACCAAGGCTTCGTCACCGGTTGCATGGCCATATCGATCATTGATCTTCTTGAAGTGGTCGATATCAAGCAGCAGCACGGACAACGGGCGCTGATGCCGGGCCGCAACGAGAAACGGCGCTTCGGTCAGGCTTTGAAAGCCACGCCGATTGTATAATTTTGTCAGCGGATCCATCCGCGCTGCTTGCTCGGCACGCTCGCGTTTGTCCATCTGCACCCGCACAAAATACGCCAGCGCCAGCGCCAGGATCGTAGCATCCAGCATCATGCCGAGCTCCATACCATGGAAAGTCACGATGTTGAACGGGATCTGCCCCCACACCGAGAACTCGGTCAACGTAGTTCCCAACATCGAAGCCAATGCCGCAATCAAAAAATATTTGGCGCCGCCCCAACGCTTTCGGACGGCATAAATACCGAGGCTAACCATCGCTACGATGAACAGCGCCATCGTCACGAAGGCGAGCCAAGCCGCCACATCCTGCCG
>JAHECG010000052.1 GCA_024641855.1 Betaproteobacteria bacterium
GCGCATGTCACGTCCATTACGCATCGAATTTGCCAACGCGCTTTATCACGTCACCGCCCGTGGTGACCGGCGTGAGGATATTTTTGACGACGATGTGGATCGGCTCGCGTTTCTTGAAACGCTGGAACAGGTTGTCGATCAGTTCAATTGGATTTGTCATGCGTATTGCTTGATGGATAACCACTATCATTTGTTGATCCAAACCCCAGACGGTAATCTTTCCAAAGGTATGCGCCAGTTGAATGGTGTGTATACCCAAGCCAGTAATCGTCGGCATAAGCGGGTCGGGCATTTATTCCAGGGGCGGTTTAAGGCGATTTTGGTAGATAGCGATGCTTATCTGCTGGAGTTGTCACGCTATATCGTGCTGAACCCGGTGCGCGCGGGAATGTTGAAGAAGGTGGGGCAATGGCGCTGGAGCAGTTATCGAGCTTGTGTGGGTTTGGAGGAGGCGCCGGCGTGGTTGGCGGTGGATGGTTTGTTGGCGCAGTTCGCCAAGCGCCGCAGCTTGGCGCAGGAGCGGTATGCGCAGTTTGTAATGGAAGGCATGAAAGCGAAATCGCCTTGGGATAATCTGAAAGGTCAGGTGTTTCTCGGCGATGAAGGGTTTGTGCAGCGCATGCAGGTGCATCTATTAGTCGGCGACGATGTGCAGATCCCGAAGGCGCAACGCCGTCCGATTGCGCAGCCCTTGGAAGATATTGTGCGTCGTTACCCAGATCGCAATGATGCGATCCGGGCGGCGCATGCGACGGGGGCTTATTCATATCAACAAATTGCGGATTATTTTGGGATGCACTTTACTTCGGTGGGGCGGATTGTTCGGGGGGGCATCACGCGATTCTTGACGTGATGCATTTTGTCGCGTAATTTAACGATGTTGTCGCGCCGATTTGAGTCAATTCAGCTTGCGGGCGCTTTATAAATACAGCTAAAGCGTGGGCAACCCGGTTTAGCGTAGGCAGGCCGGGTTTTTTCATGCCCGGTCGATACCAAACATTCATGGGAAAATATCATGAGAGATGAGTACGATTTAGACACACTGGCAGTTCGCGCCGGTATTCAGCGCAGCCAATTCCACGAACATTCCGAAGCCTTATTCATGACTTCGAGCTTTGTCTTCGATTCTGCAGAACAGGCGGCGAAGCGCTTCACGGGTGAGGAGCCGGGTAATATTTACGCGCGCTTCACCAATCCCACGGTGAGCATGTTTCAGGATCGTCTTGCCGCCTTGGAAGGTGCGAAGTATTGCGTCGCTACGGCTTCTGGCATGTCGGCGATTTTGGCTTGTGTGATGGGGCTGCTGTCGGCGGGCGATCACGTGGTCGCTTCACGCGCCATCTTCGGTTCGACGGTGCAATTATTCAACAATATCCTCAAGCGCTTTGGTGTTGAGACGACGTTTGTTTCGCCCACCGATGTGAAAGAGTGGGAAGCCGCTTGCCAGCCGAACACCAAGCTATTTTTTGCTGAAACACCTTCGAACCCATTGACCGAGGTGTGTGACATTACAGCGCTGGCGGAGATCGCCCATCGACATGGCGCTTGGCTGGCGGTGGATAATTGCTTCTGCACGCCGATCTTGCAGCGGCCTTTGGATTTGGGTGCGGATATTGTGATTCATTCCGCCACCAAGTACATCGATGGCCAAGGCCGTGTGTTGGGTGGTGCGGTGTTGGGCAGTAAGGTGTTGATGGAAGGCGTGTATCAATTCTTGCGTACGGCAGGGCCCACGCTCTCCGCATTCAATGCTTGGATATTCTTGAAAGGACTGGAAACGTTACGGATCCGCATGGATGCGCATTCTGCCGGCGCCTTGGCGTTAGCGACTTGGTTGGAGGCGCTGCCACAAGTTGCGCGGGTGTTGTATCCGGGATTGCCTTCTCATCCGCAGCACGCCTTGGCAATGCGGCAACAAACGACGGGTGGCGGGATTGTGTCTTTCGAGCTAAAGGGTGGTAAAGCTGCTGCCTGGAAAGTCATCGATGCGACCCGCCTATTGTCGATCACCGCGAATCTTGGCGATACGAAGACCACCATTACGCATCCATCCAGTACGACGCATGGCCGTTTGACAGCGGATCAGCGCGCAGCAGCGGGTATTCAGGATGGGTTAATCAGGATTGCAGTTGGACTCGAATCGATAGAAGATATTAAGCGCGATTTGCAAACAGGGATCGATCTTTTGCCATGAAAACGTTAATGCGTAGCTGGATGTTGTTCTTTTTAGGATTGATGTGGACTGGCTCGGTCATTGCCGTTGGCGGTATGACTGAGCTCAACTACATGGATCAGGAAGCGACTGGCGGGGGTTACGTGACGCGTTATCTTGTAACGGATCGTTATTTGCGTCTCGACTTTGGACGCGATCACGACGATTTCGTGCTTTTGGACCGTAAAGCAAAGAAGGTCTATAACGTGAGCCATGCGCAACAGGAAATATTAGTCTTTGAACCGGGTGAGGTGCAGGTCAAGCCACCGCAAAATTGGGAGATTAAGGAAGAGGTTCTAGACGATAAAGGCACGCAGGTGCATGTAGACTTATTAGTGAATGGTACCGTTTGCGCGCGTATTGGTGCTTCTACGAAGTTTTTGCCCGATGTTGCTAAAGCCCTGCAGGAGTTCCACGAATTGATGGCATCCACACATTCTGGCACTTATTTGGCGACGCCGGTAGATCAGCGTGACGACTGCGATTTAGCTCGCTTGATCCTTGATCCGCAACATTGGTTTAAGTTTGGTATGCCATTGGATGAATTACGTAATAATGGATTTTCTCGTCGCTTATTGCACTACAAAGAGGATATGGCGATCCGGCCAAAGGCCTTTGAATTGCCAGAGCATTACCGCATGATTCGCTTCAAAGAATTACAAGGCGCGGTAAAGTGAGTCAAACAAGCCTAATGCAATAATCGCGACAGGCCGGATTATTTGCGCCATAAAATGAGCGCAAATTTGAAAAATCTGAATAAGTTACGATCAGTTGAAATAGTGATATTTCTCTCAGAAAATCACTATTCACCCTTGAAAACACACAGACCCGCCCAAATACATTCAATTTCGTTTTAAGTCGAGGAAGTCATGACCACTGCCACTCAAAAAGAAACCCTTGGTTTTCAAGCTGAAGTTAAACAACTCTTGCGCTTAATGATCCACTCCTTGTATAGCAACAAGGAAATCTTCCTGCGCGAGCTCATTTCTAATGCCTCGGATGCTTGCGATAAGCTGCGTTTCGAGGCGCTGTCGGACGCCGCTTTGTATGAAGGGGATAGCGAGTTAAACATTCGCATCGCCTATGATAAAGATGCCCGCACCATCACCATTTCCGATAACGGTGTCGGCATGTCGCGCAATGAGGTGATCGAGCATATCGGCACCATTGCGCGTTCTGGAACACGCGAGTTTTTGGATCGGCTGACTGGCGACCAGTCCAAGGATGCGCATTTGATTGGGCAATTCGGGGTCGGTTTTTACTCTGCTTTTATTATCGCGGATAACGTCACGCTGATTACTCGTCGTGCGGGATTGGGTGTGGAGCACGGTGTGTGCTGGGAATCGGCGGGCGAGGGTGATTACACGTTGGAAACCGTGGAAAAATCCGGCCATGGCACGGATGTGATTCTGCATTTGCGCGCGGATGAAGATGAGTTTCTGGCGGATTGGCGCTTGCAGTCAATTGTGCGTAAGTATTCCGATCACATTACCTTGCCGATCATGATGCGTTTGGAAGGCAAAGATGCCGCCGAAGCAATCAATCAAGCCAATGCTTTATGGGCGCGCCCCAAAGCTGAAATTACTGATGAACAGTACAGCGAATTCTACAAACATGTGGCGCACGATTTCGAGCCGGCGTTGGCGCATGTGCATAGCAAGGTCGAAGGTAAGCAGGAATATACGTTGCTGTTATATGTGCCAGGACATGCTCCATTCGATTTGTGGGATCGCGATCAACATCATGGCATTAAACTTTATGTGCAACGTGTCTTCATCATGGAGGATGTCGATAAACTGATGCCGCATTATTTGCGCTTCGTTCGAGGTGTGATTGATTCAAATAATTTGCCATTGAATGTTTCGCGCGAAATATTACAGCACAGTCGTGACATCGACACAATTCGCGCCGGCGCCACCAAAAAGGTACTGGGCATGCTGGAAGAGATGGCCGAGAACGACACCGACAACTATACGAAATGTTGGAAGGAATTTGGTCGTGTGCTGAAAGAGGGCGTCGGTGAGGATTTTGCCAATAAGGAACGCATTGCTAAATTGTTGCGTTTTTCCACGACGCATACCGATAGCGAAATGCAAAGCGTATCTTTCGCTGATTATTTGGCGCGGATGAAAGAAGGACAGGATAAAATTTATTATGTGACTGCGGATAGCTTTGCGGCTGCCAAGAACAGCCCACACTTGGAAATCTTCCGCAAAAAGGGTGTCGAGGTGATTATGTTGCACGATCGCGTCGACGAGTGGCTGGTATCGAACTTGCCCGAGTTTGAAGGGAAGTCGCTGCAATCAGTTGCCAAAGGCGAGCTTGATTTGGGCGCGTTGGAAGACGTGGAAGAGAAAAAGGCGCTCGAACAAGAAAATGAAGTTTTTAAAGAGTTTACCGCAAGAATGCTGACCGTCCTGGGCGAAAAAGTCAAAGAAGTCCGCATTTCGCATCGCTTAACCGATTCGCCCGTGTGCTTGGTGGTTGATGCGCAAGGCATGGGCATGAATTTGGAACGCATGTTGAAGGCCGCTGGCCAGAATGTGCCGATTTCTAAGCCGATTCTGGAAGTGAATGCGCAACACCCTTTAGTCAAGATGCTCAAAGATGAAGCAGACGAAGTTCGATTTGGTGATTTAAGCCAAGTCTTATTGGACCAGGCGTTGCTTGCGGAAGGTGGGCAACTCGAAGACCCCGCCGGGTTTGTGAAGAAATTGAATGGCCTGATGCTATCGCTTTCCGGGCGCTAGTCAAAGACTGTAAAGGCGAGAACGGACGGCTCGTCTTTACAGTAAATTAAACAGGCTTAACTTTTGGATGGCGAGAAAAGATTTTTGCGAAGCTTCCAGGCTGTTTTGCTGGCGCGTCAGATCTGATATGGCTTTTGCAAAATCCACATCGCGTAAATTTGACAGCGCGGTTTGAGCGGCCAGTGACGCATCTTGATTCGTCGCTTGTGTTGAATCCAACTCATTCTGGCGCGAGCCAATGTTGCTCAAAATGCGCAATGCATTATTTAACGCGTAATCCAAACCCCCTAAGGCAGCATCCGTCGCATTGTTGATGGTGTAAGAATCACCGGTCGCTAATGGCGTTGTGCCATCAGTTAAGGTGAACGAGACGCCATTGATGGTCGTTGTTTGACCGGAAACATAGGGGATGGTCAAGCCATTCCACGCGGGATCTGTGGATACGGTCGTAATCTGTGGGGAAGGGGTCGAACTATAATTCAGCGTTACTTGTGCTTGTGGTGGAATTGCACCCGTGATCACCGATGTGGTCAGGCTTGCATTGCCTACGTTGCTTGCGCTTGCACCGGTACTGACCTGATTGGCAATCGGAAGGTTGGTTCCCGGGGTAATAACGTTCTGAACGGTGAACGTATCCCCATTATTCGGCGCGGTTGGTGAGTCGGTGATAATAAATGAGACACCATTGATCGTATTGACCTGGTTAGAAGTATAAGGAAATGTTACGCCGTCCCAGGCAACATCGGCCGTGGGGTTCGTTGATGCGATCGAGAATTGTGGCGGTATGGCCAAAGCATCATACGTGAAGGTCAACACCCCTTGCGGTGGTGTTGCGCTTGCGGCGACCGCTACGCTAATGCTTGCACCGCCTGTATTCGCCACACCTGCGGCGCTGGTCACTTGAGATGTAACGGATGAATTCCCCAAGGCCGTAATGAAATTTTCAATCGTCGCGAAGGGGTCTCTGCCAGAAATTCCGGGTTGAAATAAATCTTGTCCAGTATCGCTAATATTGATCAGTCGTGTTGCGGTGATTTGCAGTTGACGTTGCCCTGAGTCACCAGCGTAAACCCCTGGTCCTGTTGTTTGCGAGAATGGTTTAGTGCTGGTGGAGTAGCCGGAGAATAAATAATCGCCACCTTGATTGTCTCTCGCATTGGCGATGCCGAGGAGTTCGTCGTAGTTGCTGCGCAGGACGGTTGCCAAGCTCGCACGATCTGCACTGCTCAATGCGGCATTGCCAGCAGTGACCACCGTCTGCCGTGCATTCTGGAACACGCGAATAATATTTGAAACAGCTGTTTCTTCTAAGTTAAGTGTACTGCGGGCAGTGCTGATGTTTTCCAAATGCTGGTTTGTCACGTTTTGCGTATTGTCGATTTCAACAACTCTTGATGAAGCCACAGGATCATCCGATGGCGTCAGAATGCGCTTGCCGGTTGAGATTTGTTGCTGTGTTTTAACTGTGGCCGCCAATTGATTGTTGAGGGTGGTCACACCGAGATCATAGAGAGTGCTGCTGCTGATACGCATGATGAATTCCTACTGAAGATTGAGAATGGTATCGAACAAGGTACTACTGGTTTGAAGAATTTTTGCTGCGGCTTGATAGGCTTGCTGAAAGCGCAATAAGTTTGCCGCCTCTTCGTCTAAGTTAACGCCGGAAACCGATTGTTGCGCTTGAATGTTGCTGCTGAGCAGCGCATCCTGCGCGGTACTATTGTTGCGTATGCGTTGCGTATCGTTACCGACGGTACTCACCAATTGCGCGTAGGCTCCTTGATAATTGGTCGTCGGATTGCCGCTGGCATTGTTGGCCAACGTATTGTTGACTTGTAATGCCGCCAATGCAACGGCATTGCGGTTGTCTCCGGGCCCACCGGTGTTGGCCGAGACAGTAAAGACATCACCGGCAACCGGAGTGCCATTGATTTGAATCGTCCAGCCGTTATAGGTGATATTGGCACCTGGGGTATAGGCCACCGCCGTAGGATTGCCGGTACCAGTACCGCTGACGCTAAACGTTGTTGCGGGCGTATCGAAAGTAATGGTTACAGGCTGTTGCAAATTGGGATCGGCAGGCGGTGTGGCCAGACCACGGGTAATTGTTCCCGTGCCGGTATTTGTCGTATTTGCCGCAGTGACGATCGGTGAATCGCCGGCAGCAATTTTGCTGGGATCAGTCAGTGCCACACTGATGTCGCGCGAGCCCGTCCGTGTCGGTAAGACCAGGAAACGATCGCCGGCGTTAGCGGTGCCGCCAATGGTCAGGTTGATGCCGACAGCGCCCAATGCCGTTTGTAGGGCTGCGGCATCGGCGATGGTCTGGGTCGTGTTGGTTATGGTGTCGGTCAGTGAGAAGCTAGTGCCATCGATTGACGTCACGAGATAGTTACTGGTGGTTAATTTCCCCGCATCAATGCCGGTGTTGGTAAAAACGAGGCTGCCGCCATTATTGGACGCGGCACTGATTAACGGTGAGCTGGATGCGATGTTGAAAAAATTGGTGCCCAGGCCGCCATTTAAATCACGACCTTGTACGTGTTGATCATTGAACGACTGTGCCAATCCCAGCGCAAGGCGGCCAAGGGCGTTTTCTGCGGTGGTCAGACTGGTGCGGCGAAAGGATAAAAGACCGCCTAATGCCCCACCGGTCTCCAGACTTTGTTCTGGGATGAGCACCGAGGCGCCGCCAATTGAATAATTGACATTCTTTTTTCCCGGATCAAGCGGATCATTCTGCAACGATAGCGTTGAGGCTTTTGTTCCGATTACCAGCGTCTGCCCGTTACCGACAAAAATACTGAACTTGCCATCGGTTTGTGTCACTACCGAAACATTGATAATGTCGTTCAACTTGGCAATGGCTTGATCGCGTTGATCCAGTAAGTCGTTAGGCGCTTGATTGACGTTGGTTTGCGCATCGTCGATCTTTTGATTTAAATCGGCGATTTGTGCAGCATAACTATTGATGTTGGTGACTTGTGCTTGCAGCTGCGAGTTCACACCATTACGTAGATTATCCAATTGGGTATAGATCGACTGAAAGCGTGCGACCAAGGTTTCACCGCCAGACAGCAGCGATTGTCGCGCTGCGAGGGAAGTGGGATTAGCGGCAACTGTGTTGACGCTAGTGAAAAACCCGCTTAACGCTGGCGATAGTCCGGCACCGGTGTCAGCCAATAAATTATCGATTTGGCTGACTTGCGATAAAAAGGAACTGGAGAACTGCGCTTGCGATGAAGCGCTCAACACTTGGCTTCCGAGGTAATCGCTGTAGATGCGTCGCACTGTTTCGACGTGTGCACCTTGGCCGATGAAGCCGGAGCCGGTGGAATTGGCGAAATTAGTGGTTTGTACCGCCTCTTGGCGATTGAACCCAGGCGTGTTTGCGTTGGCAATATTGTGTTGCGCAGTCAATAACGCGACTTGCGCGTTATTGACTGCTGCGATACCAATCGAATTTAATCCCATGATGTTGCTCCTGTACTGCGCCAACTATGTCCTTACGGACGTTAACGGCGGATTTTCAAAATAATTAAGCCATTGTCCGTAGCAAACTACTGTCAGCGATGCTGTTAATTTTGACTGCATATTGTGGGTCGGTGGCATAGCCGGCTTTTTGTAAGCCTTGAGCAAAGTTTTCGGTTTCGCCAGAATTCAAGACCGAGCGGTAGCGCGGTGCGGATTTCAACAAACCGGTGTAATCCTGAAAGGCGTCTTTGACCGAGTCATAAGCCTTGAAACGTTCAATGCGTCGCTGCGCCACACCATCGATATATTCAGTGGTGTGGACTTCAGCGACTTTACCTTGCCAATTGTTATTCGCCTTAATCCCGAACAAATTGTGAGAAGGGCTACCGTCTGCAAGTTTGATTTGATGTTTGCCCCAGCCGCTTTCTAATGCCGCTTGTGCCAGAATGGCTTGTGGTTTTACTCCCAGTTCGTGCCCGGCCGTCTTTGCAAAAGGCAAGAAGCGCTGCACAAATTCTTTAGCTGTGCTTGGAGCTTGCACTGGCGCATTCTCTGCAAGTGGTTTGAGCTTGATTTCATTTTTGGGGATGAGCGGTAATGGCGTTTCGCGATTGCCGTGTAACCCTTGGCTGAACGCTTTTGGGGGCAAGTGTTGTTGGAGTGGCAAGGGTCCACTGACGCTTGTGTCGGCTAGTTGTGGGTTGATTTGATTGCGCGTGAGTTGTTGTACCAGCACATCGGCTAAGCCCAAGCCTTTGCCGGCGGCAATCTTTTGCGAATATTGTTGATCGAGTAATTCGGTATAGAGGCGTGTTTCACCATTATCCAACAAGCTTTCGCCAGTGCCGGCGCGCATGCTTTTTGTCAGTATATTCATAAACAAAGCTTCAAACTGTTTGGCGACCTGTTTGAGTGAATCGGGCGCATTTTGCTTTGCCGATAATTTCAATTGATCGAGCGCATTGCCTTCCAGCGTAAGTCCGGCATTTTCCAAGGCGGAAACCATTACAGGATCTCCAGTTCGGCGCGCAATGATCCGGCGGCTTTCATGGCTTGCAGAATCGCCAACAAATCTTGAGGTGTAGCGCCAACGGCATTCAGCGCCTTGACGACATCGCCTAAAGCCGTAGAACTTGGCAGTACGACGAGTTCGCCTTTTTCGCTTTTGATTTGAATTTGTGCTTGGTCGGTAACCACGGTTTGACCCGGAGATAGCGCTCCAGGTTGGCTGACTTGTGGCGCGCTAGCGATGGTGACGGATAAGTTGCCGTGGGCCACAGCACAAGTTTCAACGGTGACGGATTGATTCATCACAATTGAACCTGTACGCGGGTTGAGAATTACCTTAGCAGACGATTCGCTCGGCGAGACCGTAATCCCTTCCAATTGCGCAATGAAAGCGACGCGACGATTCATATCTGCGGGGGCTTGAACTTGTACCAGTCGGCCATCGAGCGCGGCGGCGGTATTTTCACCAAAGACGCGATTAATCGCTTGAACCATGCGGCTTGCTGTGGTGAAGTCCGTTTGATGTAGCTCTAGGGCAAATCCACCGTTTTGACCTAAAGCTGCGCTGCTGACGGCGCGTTCCACGGTTGCACCAGCGGGAATGCGTCCGGCAGAAAGATGATTAATGGTGACGCTGCTGCCGCCACCAGCCGCTCCCGCGCCAGCAATGAGTACACTACCTTGCGCCATGGCGTAGATATTGCCATCGGCACCTTTCAGCGGTGTCATAAGCAACGTGCCGCCACGTAGACTTTTTGCATTGCCGAGCGAGGAGACGGTTACGTCGATGTTCTGGCCGGGTTGTGCGAATGCAGGCAAAGATGCCGTCACGACGACAGCGGCGACATTTTTCAATTGCATAGAGGCGATAGCAGCCGGCGACAAATTGATGCCTAGATTCCCGAGCATAGTACCCAGACTTTGGGTGGTAAAAGGTGTTTGCGTTGTTTGATCGCCGCTACCATCCAGGCCGACCATGAGGCCGTAACCAATGAGTTGGTTGCTGCGTACGCCGTAAATTTGTGCGATATCCTTGATCCGTTCGGCCTGGGCATTACCGAGATTCAGGGTAATTAAAACGAGGACTGTAAGTAACTGTTTCATGGCGTATCCCCAGAACTGAATTAGAAGGGCAAAAACGTTAGGAAGAATTTAGCTAACCAGCCCATGATCTGTGCTGAATCGACGCTGCCGGTACCACGATATTCAATGCGGGCATCCGCCACTTGTCCGGAATTGACGGAATTGCCGAAGCTGATTTGTGCGGGATCAACAACCCCCGAGAACCGGATGTATTCGGTTTCGTAATTCAAGCCAATTTGTTTTTCGCCGCTCACTAATAGATTGCCATTGGCCAGCACTTCAATCACGGTTACAGCGATGGTACCGGTGAAGGTGCCATTGGCATTGCTTTCTCCCGAACCATCAAAGCTTGAGTCGGAATTCGCTTGCAGGTTGGCATTCAAAAAACTCTTGCCGGGCAATCCGTTGAGTAGTGGCACACTGAACGAATTTGATTGTGTCCGATCGGCCTTGGTATTCCCTTTGCGCGCCGCCGCAGTTTTTTCGCTGATTTGAATGGTCAACGTGTCACCGACATTACGTGCGCGTTTGTTCTCGAATAACGGGGCCGTAAATTTCGCTTGGAATATGGCGCCAGGCAAAGCCTGCGCTGCTGACGGTGCTACCGGGCGTGCGGACATTGGCTGATGGACATTTGTTGGCGGCACGGTATTGCAGGCAGTAAGTCCGCCCATCAATAGGCAGGCCACTAAGATCGAATAAGCTTTGTTTTTACGGTTTTTCATACGTGCTCCTTACAACTGTCCTAATCGTTGCAGCATTTGATCCGAGGCTTGAATTGCGCGCGAATTCAGTTCATAGGCTCGTTGTGTTTGAATCATATTCACGAGTTCTTCCGCGACGTTCACATTAGATGTTTCGGTGTAACCTTGATTCAGTGAACCGAGACCAGTACCACCAGGATTGCCGGTAGATGGAGAGCCGGAAGAGGCGGTCTCGAGATAAATATTTTCCCCTTGGCTTTGCAAGCCGCCAGTGTTTACAAAATTGGCAAGTTGAAGTTGACCGACTTGGGTTGGCGTTGCGACACCGTTTGCCAATGCCGAAACGATACCGTCACGGCTAATTGTGATCGACGTCGAATTAGCGGGAATGGTAATGCCAGGGGAAACGATGTAGCCGCTGGAAGTGACGATTTGCCCTTGGCTATTGAGTTGAAACGAGCCGTCGCGCGAATATCCCGTCGTACCGTCGGGCAATTGAATTTGAAAAAAACCATTGCCGTTGATCGCCAAGTCCAGGCCATTTCCGGTTTGCACCAAATTGCCTTGGGTATGGATGCGTTCGGTGGCGACTGGACGTACGCCGGTACCCAATTGTAAGCCGGAGGGTATTTCCGTTTGGGTTGAAGATTTTGCACCAGGTTGGCGCAGCGTCTGATACAGCAAATCTTCAAATACCGCGCGGCTGCGTTTAAAGCCGTTGGTGCTGACGTTGGCCAAGTTGTTGGCGACGACATCGATGGACAGTTGTTGTGCATCCAGGCCGGTTTTAGAAATCCAGAGTGAGCGAATCATATTTTTTATCCGTTTTGTGACAAGATTTGTGCCGACTTGGCATCATTTTGTTCGGCTTTTTGCAGCAGTTTCATTTGTAAATCGAATTGCCGCGACAAGGAAATCATGTTCACCAGCGCTTCTGAAGGATTGACGTTGCTGGTTTCCAGGCCGCCGCTGTGCAGAGTTGCAGCTTCATCGACATCGGCTGTGCCGCCGGAGCGGAGATGAAATAGGCCATCATCGCCACGTACCAGATTTTCTTCAGGTGGGTTGACGAGTTTGAGGCGGCCTACTTCGCTAATCTGATTTTTTCCACCGGTTGTTGCCAAGACGCTGACGGTGCCATCCTTGGCCACGGTAATTTCAGAATCCGGCGGGATCGACAAAGTACCACCATCGGATAGGACATTCAGTCCGGTACGGGTTTGCAATAGGCCATTGACGTTGACAGCGAGGCTGCCATCACGGGTGTAAGCTTCTTTACCGTCCGGACCTTGAACAGCGAACCAACCTTTGCCATTCACAGCAAGGTCTAAATCGCGCCCCGTGGTTTGAATCACACCGGGTCTGAAGTCCGATCCAACTGTAGAGTCGACCACGAAAGCGCGCGTTGGTAAGCCTGGCCCAATCACCGGGACAGCGCGAAAAGTATCGATTTGCGCACGAAAACCGCTGGTGGTGACATTCGCCAAATTTTGCGCCACTGTCGCTTGTTGCGACAGGATGTTCTTGGCGCCAGTCATGGCGATGTAGATCATACGATCCATGATTACCTCAGATTAACCAGTGTTTGCAGGACTTGATCCTGGGTTTTAATGGTTTGCGCGTTCGCTTGGTAAGCGCGTTGCGCGGTAATCATGTCAACCAGTTCTTTGGTTAAATCGACATTCGATTCTTCTAAGGCGGAAGATTGCAGTAGGCCAAGGCTACCACTACCTGGCGTGCCGAGCAGTGGTTGACCTGAGTCTGAGGTTTCAGCCCAGACATTATTACCCAGTGGTTGTAGGCCATTTGGATTTCTAAAATTGTCCATTACGATTTGCCCCAACTGCAAAGATTGGCCATTGGAATAACGGCCAAGGATCACACCATCCGAACCGATATTGAAACCGGTTGGACGGCCGGAGGTATAACCGTCTTGCGATAGTGCGTTTACGCTGAAGGCGGTGCTGTATTGGGTTGAGCCAGTGAACGCAAAGAACGCAGGGGCAATGCCGGCCAGATCTGCCGCGCCAGTGCCTAGCTGTGCAGTCGTAATCGTAGGCAAGGTGACGGAAGAAGAGGGAAGCAATGCGCCGGAAGCCGGGTCAAAATTCAAGGTGCCCAATGGTGCCGTCGATGCCGCAACAGGAGGAGGACCAGCAGATGCTGGTGTAAAGTTCAGTGTCGTGGTCGTACCGCTTGGATTGGTGACAGTGCCGTAGACATCCCAAGTGTTGGAAGTGCTGGAGCCCGTTTTTACGAAATAAAGACCAAGGTTTTGCTCGCCGCCCAAAGCGTCAAATAACGTTAACGAAGTCGATTGGTTATACGACGTTGGATCTAGATAGCTAAAGCTGGAATTCGTGGGCAGTAACGCCCGCGCATCCAAGTTGGCGCTGACAGCAATGGTAGTACTGACTTTAGGATCCAGATTGTCGATTGGAATCTGTAGATTAGATAAGGTACCAGTTGAAATCACACCGCTTATGGCTGGATGCCCAGTCAGATTGGCACCGGAAGAATTGACGATAAAACCATCTTTATCCAATTTGAACTGGCCATTTCGGGAATAGTTAATTGTGCCTTGATCGCTGACGCGGAAAAATCCAGGGCCGCTAATGGCCAAGTCCAGTGGATTATTGGTGCTGGTGACATTACCCTGCGTGAATTGCTGCGCGACGGATGCCACTTGTACGCCAATACCGACTTGCACCCCACCTGCGCCGGATAATGAGCTGGCGAAAACATCTGCGAATTCCGTTTGCGAGGATTTAAAACCTACGGTGCTTGCATTCGCGATATTGTTGCCAAGTACATCGAGGTTTCTCGATGCGCCGTTTAATCCTGATAAGCCTTGCTGGAAACTCATGAATTTCTCCTTCGTTACACGATCTGTTTAACTTGAGACAAGCTGATTGCACCCAGCCCATCGACATTTAATTGCGCGCCTTGCGCACCCAAGGTAACGCTGTTGACGAGTCCAAAAGAAAGCGGGCTAACATCCGGCACTTCCTTACCAGCAGCAACGGCCTTGGTTGTAAACGTATATTTCCCTTCGGGCTGGGCGTTGCCGTTGTCACCAATCCCATCCCACTGAAATTTAACGACGCCACTGTTTTGCGCTCCCAGGTCTGCGGTATGAACAACCGTACCTGCGGCGTTACGGATGGTGATCGTCAGTTGATCTGCGGCTTGCGGTAGGTCAATCGCACCAATTGCAGTGCCTTGCGATAAGTTAATGGCATCGCCCGGAACCAGTACGCCGCGCCCAATGACACTGGCCGCTTGTAACGATTGTGCTTCGGCGAAGGAGGAGGACAGCCCCCCCACTAATTCGGATAGCTTGTTGATGCCGGTCACAGTGGATAACTGCGCCAACTGTGAAGTGACTTCAGAGTTCTGTAACGGGTTCAGCGGATCTTGGTTACGCATCTGCGCCACCAATAACTTTAAAAAACGATCTTGAGTAGCCGCAATCGAATCGCTATTAATTGTGCCGGAGCTGCCGCTGGCAGAAGCGGCTGCAACGGCGGCGGAATTGCTGGTGGCGTTGGCAACGGGGGTCATATTTTCTCCGAAGTACTTTTAGGTTTATTGGCCAATAGTCAGTAATTTACTGAGCATGCTTTTGGTTGTGCTGATGACATCCACGTTCGTTTGATAAGAGCGCGAGGCTGAGATCATATTTACCATTTCATCAACGGGGTTCACATTGGGGTAGGAGACGTAGCCTTTTTCATCGGCGGCTGGGTGTTTCGGGTCATATACTTTTCGCGGCGCGGCTTGGTCTTCGACGATTTGGCTGACTTTCACTGCGGCGCCATTTTTTAATTGATTGCCGCTCACCGGAACAGCTTGGAAAATGACTTGGCGCGCACGATAGGGTTGCCCGGTGGAACTGGTAGTGGATTCCACGTTAGCTAAATTACTTGCGACGACATTGAGTCGCTTCGATTGGGCGTCAAGGGCGCTACCAGCGATATTGAGAACGTTGAATAGTGACATGTCGATTACCCTCTAATAGCCGTAACAAGGCCACGGAACTGGCCGCTGATATTGCGGATCATGGCTTCATAGCGGAATGCGTTTTCTGCGAGTTTGGCGCGCTCTAGATCCAAGTTGACTGTGTTGCCATCGATGTTCGCTTCTGTGCCGGTGCGATACTGCACCTTGGCGCCTAGTGCGTTTCCAGTACTGGCTTGCAGATGATTCTGGCTCGTGGTTTCGAGTTTGAGGGCACCGGAATTTTTCCCTGCAATACGTTTTAGCTCTTGCTCAAAATTGATGTCCACGGCCTTATAGTTGGGCGTGTCGGCATTCGCGACATTTGAGGCCAATAGTTGTTGGCGGTATGCGCGTAATTTGAGCGCTTGGGTCGGGAAGTCGAATTCTTTATCAAGTTTACTGAGTTGCATGGTTGTGTCCTCTCGCTCAACATAAAAGCACCAATCGTGCCACATATAAAATATCAATAAAAATCAATTATATATATGTGAATTAGTGGTGTTGGCGCAGGCGGTATGGCGGGATTTCCGGAGAGAAACCGGCAAACCTTGCCGGGGGCGGCAAGGTTTGCAGTGTGCTAAATTGAGGAAAAACTGGAGAGTATTATTTTGTGACGCGCAGGGCGGCAGCGATCATGAAAATGTGCGGGGCGTCTGTTGGATCGCAGCGTATAACTTGGATGATGGCGTTCAACGGGGGAATCATCGAAGCGGTGGGGGGCAGTAAATGTATTTCGGCTTCTTGTGCCGGAAGTAGTTCCTCCGGGCAATCAAAGCGAATTCCCTCTACACTCAGGTCATGTACTAAGCCGAGTAGCGTACGGTCATCCGAAAGTCGTATTTGTACCGGGCAATTGATCGGAATACGTCGGCCGGTGCGTTTTTCAAGTCCTAGGCTCATGTTGGGATACGGAGTTAGAAAGGAATATTGTAGGGTATCTGGCCGTCCAGTACACTCGGCATACGATTGTTGATTTAGGGGTTGGCTTTGAAGCTTGCGTTATTTGATCTAGATAATACGTTATTAAGTGGTGATAGCGATTTTGAATGGGCACAGTTCCTGATGACGCAAGGGGTGCTCGACCGGGAGGTTTATGAGGCGCGCAATCTTGAATTTTATGAACAATATAAGGCTGGAACGCTAGATATTCATGCTTTTCTGGATTTTCAACTCAAACCATTGTCCCGCCATTCGCGCGCACAACTTGATGCGTGGCATCAGCAATTCATGCAAATGCGTATCCTGCCGATGATCGGGGAACCCGCGCGTAGCTTGGTTAACCGACATCGAGATGAGGGGCATATGCTGGCGATTATTACGGCCACGAATAGTTTCGTGACTGCGCCGATTGCGCGAGAGTTCGGCGTTACGCATTTGATTGCCACCGAACCTGAGCAAGTGCATGGTGAATTTACTGGAAAAGTCAGCGATATACCTTGTTTCCGTGATGGGAAGGTGCGCCGACTGGAGGCGTGGCTCAGTACGCAAGGCATTGATCGGAAAGCGATTGAGCAGAGTTGGTTTTATAGCGATAGCCATAACGACTTATTCTTAATGGAGTGGGTGAGCGATCCAGTGGCGGTTGACCCAGATCCGCAATTGACTGCGGTGGCGCAAGCGCGTGCTTGGCCGGTGTTATCGCTCCGTTGAAATGGCGCCTATTCTCAAAAAAGAAAGTGTTAGATTTCATACCATAAAGATGATGGGCGAGACGTTCAATTCCACCTAAACTAAACCCAAGATGAAGCTGAAACTACCGCGTTCGATTCACATGCGCATTATGCTCAGTATTGCGCTGTTGCAATTCGTGCTGGTCAGCGCATTTTCGGTATTTTGGATTGTTGAAGAAGTGGGGAGTGAACTCGCAAACCGGCAAGCCATCGCGCATAAAATGCTTTCGTTGACCGTCCCTTCCGTGGAGCGGGCGGTGTCGGAGAAAAATGTTAGCGAATTGACGCGTTATTTAAATCGTGTAGTAGCCGACCCTTTAGTTAATGGCATCGTGATCAAAGAGGCGAGTGGGCGAACCCTCTTCACGCATGTTAAGCCGGTTGAACCGCTGCATCCGGTAGCGAATTGGTTCAAATTGGCTCAGCTTCCACAAGGCATTTCCACCCAACTGTGGCGTGATGGAACCGCGTTGGGGAGTATGGCCGTCATCTTATCCAATCAAGCTGTGAACGAAGATGTGCACGATTTGTTGTCAAATGTCGCCTATTTGCTATTCATCCTGTTGGCTTTGGATTTAGTCGCAATACAGATTTTGATCAAATTATTTGTGTCGCCACTGAACTCTCTGACTGAGATGGCCCAGGATTTCGCGCAAGGTAATCTTGATACGACGATTGCGCCAGACGCAGGCGCGAGTGATGAAGTGCAGCACCTCACAACAGCATTTGTTGAATCTGCGAAGGTGATGCGTCAACAGATTGTGGATTTGGAGCGCACGCGTGGTCAGCTGGCAAGAAATGAGCTGCGCTTGCGCAACCTAGTGAACAATATGCGCGAAGTGCTGGTGGAGCTGGATCAATCCGGGAAAATTTTGTTTCTAAATCCATCTTGGGAAAAGCTGACGGGTTATGCTGTGGACCAATGTTTGAACAAACCTTTTTCGCAATTTCTGATGCAGCCGCAGCATCAAGCGCATTTCGTATTTGGTCGGATCGAGCAGTTGCAAACCTTCGATATGCAAATCGAAGTGCGTGCGCAAGATGGCCATTCTGTGTGGTTGCGCATGAGTACGTCGTTGCAGCAGGATGGCCAGGGGAAATTCTGCGGGATTGTGAGTACGCTAGAAGACGTCAGCGAAAATTTAAAACTGCAATCGCTGCAACGTGAGCATGAACAAGATTTGTATCGGTTGACCATTACCGACCCACTAACCAACGTCTTCAACCGCCGCCATTTTGATGAGATGCTGGTGAATATGATGGCGATGAATATCCCGAAGGGACGGCAGTTAGCGCTGATCATCATTGATATTGATGGCTTCAAATTTATCAATGATACGTATGGTCACCCGGTGGGTGATGAGGTGTTGCGCACCGTGGCCAAAAGACTCGCCGATAGCTGTGGTAGCGGTACAGTGGCGCGTTTGGCTGGTGACGAATTTGCCGTGGTATTGCAAAATACGACGGAAGAAAATGCCAAAACGATTGCACGACAGTTACATCAGGAGCTTTCTAATATCGTCATCCAACTTGCCGTAGGCGAGTTGCGAATTCAAACGTCCATCGGCGTAGCCTTGGCGCCAGCATATGGAAAAACGCCGCACGATTTGGTTCGTGCTGCAGATGTGGCTTTGTACCACGCGAAAAAAAGTGGGCGTAACCGGGTCGATACCCTGTCGAAAGATATGGGTGAAGCGATCATGGATATTTTTTCGCAAGGCTTCGAATTACGCAATGCATTGAACAACGGCATGATCGCGCCTTTTTTGCAGCCGATTTTCGATTTGCGCAAGAATGAGGTGATGGCTTACGAAGTATTGACGCGCCTCAAGCGCGGCGATAGTTATGTGCCGGCAGATGAATTTGTGTTGATAGCCGAAGACTTGGGGTTAATCCGTGAAATGGACTTGTTCGTGATTAACAAGGCGCTGCAATCGGTTCCTAAAGGCGTGCACCTGTTCGTTAATATTAGTATGAGTTCATTTTTCGCCTCGCAATTTCGGGATGAGTTTCGCGCCTTGTTGCAATCACCGCAGGCGCAGGGGCATTTGTTAACCCTCGAGTTTACCGAACGACAAACGACGGATATGACCGAAGATTTTTTTGAACATTTGGAAGTCTTGCGGGCAGGCGGGTGCAAAATTGCCTTGGATGACTTCGGTGCTGGGTATTCTACGTATAGTTATTTACGCAGATTGAAGCCAGATTTTGTCAAAATCGACGGCAGCTTTGTGCAGCATATGCTGACTAATCCGGAAGACAATAAAATTGTGGAGCATATTCGCGAACTTTCTGCATTTTTCGGTGCTAAATCAATTGCCGAGCACGTGGAAGACGCTACGACAGTAGAGCGGTTAAATCGTCTTGGTATTGATTGCGCGCAAGGTTATTTTTTCGGCAAGCCAAAGATGATCGAAGAGTACGTTCACCAAGTTTCCGTGTAGCGCAATCACGGTGCAAGGCTAAGCCGCTACGCCCACTTTGTAGTAAAATTCGCGCATGATTCAAAAGTTAATACGCCGCATCTTTAATAAGAAAAAACCGGCAGGCGGCAAAGCCGCCATTATCCCTTCCCGTAAGCACGGCATTAATCGCGACCACATGAGCCATTGTGCGCTAAACGTGTGCAAGGAACTGCGTGCGCGCGGTTTTGCGGTGTTTGTCGTGGGCGGAGCCGTTCGCGATTTGCTTCTGGGCAAAGAACCCAAGGATTACGACGTCGCCACCGATGCCACCCCGGAACAGGTGCGGGACGTATTCCGCCGCTCGCGCATTATTGGACGCCGCTTCCGCATCGTGCATGTGATGTGCGGGCGTGAAATCGTCGAAGTCACGACCTTTCGCGGTCAGGCCGCTCCCGCAACGGGGGATGATGAAGAGGAAAGCGAAGATCAGCGTACCAATGATCATGGTCGCTTGCTGCGCGATAACGTGTTCGGCTCACATTTTGAAGACGCCGCGCGCCGTGATTTCACGGTGAATGCCCTGTACTATGACCCGGATAAGCAGGAAGTTTGGGATTATTTAGAGGGGATGCAAGATCTGAAACAGGGTGTATTGCGCATCATCGGCGATGCGGAAACGCGCTACCGCGAAGACCCAGTACGCATGTTGCGTGCAGTACGCTTGGCCGCCAAGCTCAATTTCAAACTGGACCCGGCGACCAAAAAACCGATTCGTGCACTGGAAGGCTTGTTGCGCGATGTACCCAAGTCACGCTTATTCGATGAGATGTTGAAGCTATTTCATTCGGGCCATGCCCTCGAAAGCGCGCAACGCATGCGTGAAGAGGGTTTGCATCATGGTGTTTTGCCCTTATTGGATGTGATTCTGGAACAACCGATGGGCAAGCGCTTTTTGACGCTGGCCTTGCAATCGACCGACGAAAGAGTGAATGCGGATAAGCCGGTTTCTCCGGCATTTTTGTTCGCCAGTTTGATGTGGCATGAAGTGCTCACGCTATGGAAGAAATACCAAGAAGAGCAGGATATGCGACCGCTGCCGGCATTTGGCGAAGCGATGGAAGACGTGATTCAAACCCAAGTGGATAATCTCGCCATTCCGCGTCGTTACACTGCCGGTATGCGCGAGATTTGGAGTATGCAACCACGCTTTTTACAACGCGCAGGATCGCGTCCGTTCCGCTTAGTGGAGAACCCCAAATTTCGCGCCGGCTTTGATTTCTTGTTATTGCGTTGCGCGAGCGGCGAGTTGGATAAGGAAGTCGGGCAGTGGTGGGAGCGTTTCCAAGTGGCTAGTGATCGTGAACGCGAACAGATGTTGGTCAAAGATGAAGCGCCGCCGCGTAAGCGCCGTCGTCGCAAAAAACCGGCGAACGCTCGGCCTGCGGCCACAGGCGTTGAAGACTAGTCCGTAACATGACAGCAGAAAATTCTATTCGCGCTTTCGTGGCGCTCGGCAGCAATTTGGCCGCGCCCGAGGCGCAAATTCGGGAAGCCTTCGCAGCCTTATCGTATTTGCCGCAAACACGTTTACTGGCGCAATCCGCGCTGTATCGCACGGCGCCAGTGGGCTATGCCGATCAACCGGATTTCATCAACGCGGTGGCGTTGGTCGAAACCGAACTCACCGCGCATGATTTGTTACAATCCTTGTTGAGCATCGAGCGCGATTTTGGCCGTATACGCGATTTTCGTAATGCGCCGCGCACTTTGGATTTAGATCTTTTGTTGTATGGGGATTTGATGTTTCACGAAGCGGGCTTGACCCTGCCGCACCCGAGAATGCACGAGCGTGCTTTTGTATTATTGCCGTTGCTGGAAATCGCGCCCGATTGTGAAATACCCGGCAAAGGTAAAGCCGCTGATTGGCTGGAGCAGGTCAGCGATCAAGCCATCGCACGGGTGGCATGATGTGGGCAGAACGCTATCGTTACATCGTCGTAGAAGGGCCGATTGGTGTCGGCAAAACCAGCTTAACCAAGAAACTTGCTGATACCCTGCAAGCCGATACCTTGCTGGAAGGCGCGGATGCCAATCCCTTCCTCCCCAAGTTTTATCAGGATATGGAGCGCTATGCGCTGTCCACGCAGTTGTTTTTCTTGTTCCAGCGCGTAGAGCAAGTGCGCGCGATGAAGCAAGGGGATTTGTTCAACACGGCCACCGTATCGGACTTCATCCTCGACAAGGATCCGCTGTTTGCGCGCATGACGCTATCGGACGAAGAATTCCATTTATACCAGCAGATTTATGCGCATTTACGGCCGCAAACCACCAATCCAGATTTAGTCATTTATCTTCAGGCACCAGTTGAAGTATTGTATGAACGAGTACGGCGCCGAGGATTAAACTATGAGCGGCCGATCAGTACCGATTATCTGGAAAAGCTGGTCGAGAGTTATAGTCGTTATTTTTATCAATACGAGGCATCGCCGTTGCTGATCGTGAATAGTGAAAATTTGAATTTCGTCGATGACGAACAAGATTACGAACTCTTGCTATCGCGCATTCAAAATATGCGTAGCGGGCGCGAGTTTTTTAGCCGAGGCGAATAATGCGTACCACCTTGACCACTTTGCAAAACAAAGCGCGTGATGGCGTGAAGATTGTCGCGCTGACTTGTTACGATGCCAGCTTCGCCAAATTGCTGGAAGCGGCTGGCGTGGATATCTTGCTGGTGGGCGATTCGCTGGGCATGGTGTTGCAAGGACGTGAATCGACTTTGCCGGTGACCATGGAGCACATGGTTTATCACGTCGAATGCGTCGCCCGTGGATCAACGCAGGCTTTTATCGTCGCCGACATGCCTTTCGGCAGCTACCAAGATAACCCGCAACAAGCATTTCGCAATGCCAGTCAACTGCTGCGTGCTGGTGCGCAAATGGTCAAGCTCGAAGGTGGGCAAGCGATGCTGGAAACCACGCGTTTTCTGGTTGAACGCGGCGTGCCGGTGTTTGGCCACTTGGGCTTGACACCGCAAGCGGTGCATCAATTGGGCGGCTATCGTGTGCAGGGTAAAGATGATGCGGGTGCTAAGCAGTTGCAGCAAGATGCGTTGGATTTGTGTGCTGCTGGCGCCAGTTTGATGTTGCTGGAATGCATCCCTGCCGCGTTGGCCGCTGCGGTCACCGCAGCAATTCCAGCGCCAACGATCGGTATTGGCGCGGGCGCAGATTGCTCCGGCCAAGTCTTGGTGCTGTACGACCTACTCGGCATCTATGGCGGTAAAGCCCCTAAGTTCGCTAAAAACTTCATGGATGGCGCGGCGAACATCCAACAAGCCGTGGCGCAATACGTAAGCGA